>JACZKS010000129.1 GCA_014859895.1 Rhodospirillales bacterium | reverse complement strand
CCGAAGAACAACCATCCCACCACCGCCGCCCAGGCCAGCGGCCGCAGGACCTTCTTGCCCTGAGGCAGGCTGGCGCGCTCTCTGAGGAAGGTGTGATACTTCATGCGGCGTTCGCGGTCGGCGGCATCCTGGGTAAGCGCCGAGAAGAGCACGCAGACCACGAGGTTGGCGCCCAAGCCCCACCCGGCCGAATGGATGGTCAGCGGCCAGCGCCCCCACAGGTCGATGCCGACCGACTGGAGGATGGCCAGGCCGGCGTTCTCGGTGAATATGACCCCCAAGATCCCCGCGATCAGGCCATAGGTGGCCCCCTGGCGGGTGATCCACGGGCACCAGGTGACGGCGGTAAGCGACGGCACCATCTGCAGGCCGAAGGCCACCGCCAAGCCGCCCAGCAGCACCAGGGCGTCGCGCGAGTAGGTCGAGACCAGCAAGGCCGAGACGACGATGAGGATCATGACGACGCGGCCGAACAGCATTTGGGTGCCGTGCGATGAGGCCGGCCGCAGGTAGCGCTTGTGGAAATCGCGGGTCAGCATGCCGGCGGCGGCGGAGATGTAAGCGGCGCCGGTCGACTGCATGGCCGCCATCGCGCAGATGGCCAGCAGACCGATCAGCCAGGCGTGCTCTTCGGCGATCAGGTTGAAGTATTCCGGCACCAGGAAATCCGGATTTTCCGCAATGCGCCGAGCCGGCAGCGGCGGCTGCACAAAGGTGGCGTCGGCAAGCACGGCGGGAAGGGTGACGGCGCGCTCGATCCGATAGATGGCGCCATAGGCGGTCTTCAGATCGGCGCTGCGGGCGAGGAAGGCGTCGCGCTCGCGGACATCGCCGGCCAGTCGTTCGGCCCGCGACGATGCGACCCCCAGCTTGGTCAGTGCGGCGGCCCGGGCCCCGGCATCGGCGTCTGCCGCCGCCTCGGCCCCGGCTTGCACCGCGGCTTCGAGGTCGGCCAGGGGCATGTCCTTGCCGATCCCCGGACCGACCAGGGCTACCGCGCCCGAATCATAGAGCGCCAACAGCTTGGCCGGATCGCCGGGGGCGGGGACGATTTCGGTATTGGGGGAGCGGAGGATTTCAGCCAGCATCTGGGGATTGCGAGTGGTCTCCGCATCGGCCCCCAACAGGTGGGCACCCACGCCCTGGAACATCGTGAAGAAAAGCAGGATGAAGCCGACCCCGAAGGAGGATACCCACACCTGCTGGGGAGCGAAGGGACGCGGGTTGTTGTTGGCGAAGGCCCACATGGAAAAGGCCGGCGACGCCTGAATGCCCATCATGGCGAACATGTAGGTGAGGATCATGACCCCGGTCCACAGGCCGCCGATGGGGGCTTCCTTGCCGAGGCCGGCCGTATACTGGATGACCCCGGGGATGGCGAAATAGGCGGGATAGTCGCCGCCGCCCAGCCCCTGGGTGGTTTCCTTGCCTGGCATCGTCGCCATGGTTGACATGCCCGCCGTCAGGCCGGACCAGCCGCCGACCGCGTCGAGCGCGATGGCGCCGGTAATCAAGATACCGACGATCATCAGGGCGCACTGAAGGGCGTCGACGTAGGCGACGGCCCTGAGGCCGCCGGTCACCAGGTAGGTCAGCATGACCAGGGCCAGCAGCCACATGCCGAGGTTCTGGTTGATCAGGCTGTCGGTCAGCACCTCGAACAGGTAGCCAGAGGCCCCGAACTGGATGCCGACGTAGGGGATCGAGAACAAGAGCGCGATGAACACGGTCAGGAAGCGGATGGCATCGCCGCGGAAATAGTCGGCCAGCATCTCGCCCGGGGTGACGTAGCCGAAGTGCTTGCCCAGCATCCACTGGCGCTTGAGGAAGAAGACGCCGGTCAACGGAATGGTGATGGTGTAGAAGGCGGCGTAGGCGTAGGAAAAGCCGTCCCGATAGACGAGGCCCGGATGGCCCATGAAGGTCCACCCCGAGAACGAAGTGGCGGTGGCCGCCAGGATGAAGATCCACAGGGACAGCCGGCGGCCGGCGATGAAGAAATCGCTGACGGTCCTGGCGGCGCGGGCGCCGATCAGGCCGGCCGACAGGCAGTATGCCCAATAGAGGCCGACGAAGACGAACAGCCAGGTTAGCTTCGCTGACAAGACGGCTCCCTCCTCCGTGGTGTGTCTTCGTTCCGCCCGCCGGCGGTTTTTCCCCGTTCTTGAGCGACCGGTTGCTGCCTACGCAAACCCCAACGGCACCGCCTGTCAACGGCTGATTGGTATGCGGCGCCGGAAATTTCGCTCTGTGATGGTGCACATCCTAGCACAGGCGGCGGCGCCACCTCACGCGAGATTGCGCCCCACCCGCCCGGCGGGTGACAGACGCCCCGGCCGTTTAATCCGCCATTGGCTCGCCGGGCACGTTGCGGCGCCGGGCCGGCTGGGATACATACGGGGTCGCGAGCGGGAGCACGGCGGCCGACGGCCCGTTGCTCCCCGCCGTTCGTCATCCTTAAAGCCGGAGTCGTGGATGCCCGCCTATCAATACGTCTATGTCATGCAGGGATTGACCAAGACCTTCCCCGGCGGGAGGGAGGTGCTGAAGGGAATCTCGCTCTCCTTCCTGCCGGACGCCAAGATCGGCGTGCTAGGCGTCAACGGTGCCGGCAAGTCGACGCTGCTGAAGATCATGGCCGGGCTGGACCAGGAGTTCGGCGGCGAAGCCTGGGCGGCGCAGGGCGCCCGCGTCGGCTATCTGTCGCAGGAGCCCCAGCTCGATCCAGCCAAGACGGTCGAGGCCAACATCACCGAAGGCCTGGGCGGCGTCAAAGACCTGCTCGATCGCTTCAACGAGGTCAGCGCCCGCTTCGCCGAGCCGCTCGAGGACGACGAGATGAACGCCCTCCTGGCCGAGCAGGGCGAGCTTCAGGAGAAGATCGACGCCGCCAACGGCTGGGACCTGGAGCGCACCATCGGCATCGCCATGGACGCCTTGCGTTGCCCGCCGGGCGATGCCGACGTCACCAAGATCTCCGGCGGCGAACGACGGCGCGTGGCGTTGTGCCGGCTGCTTCTCCAGCGGCCGGAGATCCTGCTGCTCGACGAGCCGACCAACCATCTGGACGCCGAATCGGTGGCTTGGCTCGAACACTTCCTCGAAGAGTATCCGGGCATGGTGATGATCGTCACCCACGACCGCTACTTCCTCGACCACGTCACCGGCTGGATCCTCGAACTGGATCGGGGTATGGGCATTCCCTACCAGGGCAACTATTCGTCCTGGCTGGAGCAGAAGCAGAAGCGCCTCCAGCAGGAGGAGCGCGAGGAATCGGCCCGCCAGCGCACTTTGGCCCAGGAGTTGGAGTGGATCCGCTCCTCGCCGCGCGCCCGCCAGACCAAAAGCCAAGCCCGTATCACCGCCTATGAAACGCTGCTGGCCGAGGCCGGCAACCGCCAGCTGGGAAGCGCCCAGATCGTCATTCCCCCGGGCCCGCGCCTGGGCGACCTGGTCATCCAGGCCGAGGGGCTGTCCAAGGGGTTCGGCGAAAACCTGCTGATGGAGAACCTCGACTTCAAGCTGCCGCCAGGCGGCATCGTCGGCATCATCGGCCCCAACGGCGCCGGCAAGACGACGCTGTTTCGCATGATCACCGGCCAGGAGACGCCCGATTCCGGCAGCCTGCGCATCGGCGACACCGTGGTCCTGGGCTACGTCGACCAGTCGCGCGACACGCTTGAGGCCGAAAAGACGGTGTGGCAGGAGATCAGCGGCGGCCTCGACGAGATCGAGCTGGGCAAGCGCCGCATGCAGAGCCGGGCCTACGTCAGCCAGTTCAACTTCCGCGGCGCCGACCAGCAGAAGAAGGTCGGCCAACTGTCGGGTGGCGAGCGCAACCGCGTGCATCTGGCCAAGATGCTCAAATCGGGGGCCAACGTTCTACTGCTTGACGAACCGACCAACGACCTCGACGTCGAAACCCTGCGGGCCTTGGAACTGGCTCTCGCCGAGTTCGCCGGCTGCGCAGTCATCATCAGCCATGACCGCTGGTTCCTGGATCGCATCGCCACCCACATCCTGGCCTTCGAGGGCGACAGCCAAGTGGTGTGGTTCGAGGGCAACTATCAGGACTACGAGGTCGACCGCCATCGCCGCCTCGGCACCGAGGCCGACCAGCCGCACCGCATCAAATACAAGCCGCTGGTCCGTTAAGCCCCGTCCTTCATCGGGCGAATCTCACCGAAAAAAGGCCGCCGCGGACTCCGTTCCGCGGCGGCCTCTTCGCTATGGTGGCGGCGGGGAGGCTTCACCAAGCGTGCTTGACGTCGGGCGAGGACACCGTCAGCGGGCCGAGGGAGTAGACCTCCCTGACGGTGCCGTCCGGGAGGAGCCAGAACAGCAAGCCGCCGGGCCGATCCTGGAGGGAAACCCAGCCTCTGACCCTGAACGAGGCGCCCCCATCCGTCCTGAAAATGGCGGACTTGATCGAGGACTTCGAGATGCCGAGGGTCTGCAAGCGGTTGACCACGGCCTCGTACAATGCCGGTTGCTCTTCGGCCGTAATGAAGCGCGGGGCTCCCTCCGCCCATGACGGCGGTGCCAAAAACGCACTGCCAAGGATTATCGCGAGGGCCAATTTCTTTCCAACCATTTGACGTACTCCTTTTTCTTGTTTCGAAGCGGACCGTTATCCCCGCGTTTCGCGAATCGGTAGGACGGGATCACGATTTCTGTCTTCACCTGATCATCTTGTGCTGTTTGGTGTGGTTAACCTATTATGAGAACGAGAAGCTAGGTATCCTCCATTTTTCGAACGTGACGTTCTTGCTGGAGAACAATATCCGTGCAAAATTTTAACGATCTATGGTATTACGCGGCGGTGGTACGCCACGGAGGGTTTAGCTCGGCGGCACGGCACCTCAATGTCGCCAAGTCGATGCTCTCGCGCCGCGTCAGGAGGCTCGAGGACGAGCTGGGTGTTCGCCTTCTTGAGCGCGCGTCCCATAAAATCGAGGTGACCGAGGTCGGCCGGCAGTTCTACCAGCGATGCGAAGCGGCCATACTGGAGATGGAGGCGGCCGAAGAGATCGCCACGTCGATGAGTGCCGAGCCGAGGGGGACGATTACGGCAAGCTGCCTACCGGGGCTCTGTGCCGAAGTGGTGGGCCAGACTATCCCTCTTTTTCTGGAGGCCTATCCCAAGGTTCGCATTCACCTTATTGTTTCGACGCGTCGCTATGATTTGGTGAACGATCATATCGATATCGCGATCCACAGCGGTCTTGGCGGGCCCATGGAGGCCGATCTGATCGTCAAGCAAATCGGCGAGCTGCCCATCAGTCTCGTGGCGAGCTCGGAATTTGCGGAGCGCAACGGGCTGCCGGCCAGCCCGGCGGAGCTTGCGGATTTTCCGACCATCGGCTTCGCCAATTTCGCCAACGAAGAACCATGGAAGCTCATGGGGCCGGATGGCGCCGAATGCTCGATCGAGGTCCATCCCTGCGTCACATCCAATGACCCTCACGTTCTTCTTGGTGTGGCATCGGGCGGCTGCGGCATTACCCTCCTTCCCGATTTTATTGTCTTGTCAAAGATCCGTTCCGGCCAGTTGGTTCGCGTGCTGCCCGAGTGGCATGGGAGCCACCGTGCGTTGAATATGACCTTCCTCTCACGCCGCAACATGCTGCCGGCCGTTCGAGCCTTCATCGATTTCACTCACGCCCGTCTGCTGCGCACATTCCGAGAGTGTTATCACGAACTCAAGCAGGAGAGAGACGGCGGGCTCCACCAGCCGAAAACGGGGGTAGAGGCGATGACGACGAGATCCACCGTCAAAGCATCATGCGATCCGACGGAATCGCTTTGCCCGGCGCCCCCTCCTTATCTATTGGGACCGGAGTAATCTGAAACTCCCCCGGGGGGGGCGGCGCGGTCGGCAACCTGGGAAAGCATCCAGCGGTCGTTCTCAAAGTTTGAAACAAGGCCGGACGGATAGCCGTTGAATTTTGCATGTAAGATACGTAACCTAAACGGAAAACGTAGTCCGGTTGTGGCTTAGCGCAAGACAGGGAGTATCAAGCGATGAGAGGGATAAAACGCATTTTGCTTGCGGCGACGGCGAGCGTTCTGTCGTTGGGAATCGCCGTGACGGCGGCGCAGGCCCAGGAATATGTACTGAAATTCAACCACGTTCTCGGCGCCAAGGAGCCCTACCACAAGGGCTTCCAGAATTGGGCCAAGGCGGTCGAGGAAAAGACCGGCGGCAAGATGAAGATCGAGGTCTTTCACAGCGCCCAGTTGGGTGTCGAGGAAGACATCATCGAGCAGATCCGCCAGGGCGCCAACATCGGTCAGAACACCGACTCGGCCCGCATGGGCAACTACGTCCCCGGCATGGCCATCATGAATGGCCCCTACTTCGCCGAGAACCTCGAGGACGTGAAGAAACTCCAGAAGTCGCCGACCATCATCAAGTGGCAGCAGGAACTGGCCGACAAGTTCGGCCTCAAGGTGGTGTCCTTCAACTGGGTGCAGGGCTACCGCCACTTCTTCACCAACAAGCCGATCAAGAAGCCGGAAGATTTGAAGGGCCTGCGCATCCGCACGCCTCCCGCGCCAATCTGGCAGGAATCGGTCCGGGCGCTTGGCGCCGAGCCGGTGGCCATCGCCTTCACCGACATCTATCCGGCACTGCAGCAGAAAGCGGTGGACGGGGCTGAACTCGTCTACAACAACATCATGGCCGCGCGGATGTACGAGGTCATGAAGTACGGCAGCGACACCGGCCACATCATGCTGGTCAACTTCCAGGTCATCAGCGCCAAGTTCTTCAACAGCCTGCCGGCCGATATCCAGAAGATTCTGGTCGAGGAATGCGACAAGGCGGGCGAGGCGGTGTCCAGGGACATCCTGGCGAACGAAAAGGTCGTCAAGGAGGAGTTGAAGAAGAAGGGCATGACCTTCGTCGATGCCAAGGACATCGATCTGGCGGCGTTCCGCGAATGGGGCAAGAACGCGTACAAGGCCCTCAAGATCATGGACGCCTACAACACCGTCAGCAAGGAAATCGGCAAGTAATCGCCGAACGCCTTGGAAGAGCCGTCCTGTGTGGCGCGCAAACCCGTCCCTGCCGATCTTGGGGCCGGTTTGTGCGCCGCCTTCTTTTGCACGGCCGGGGGCGGAATCGCGGCGCCGCTTGAGCTATGCTCTTCGCCGCCAGCCGCAATGAGACAAGAGCGCGGAAGATGAAGAAACTCTACGAAGCCGTTTGCCGGACCGAGGTGGTGATGGCCCAGGTCTTCCTGGTCGTCATGGTGGTGCTGATCTTTTCCGCCGGCATCGCGCGGCTGATCGGCCATCCCATCAACTGGACGATCGACGTCGCCACCTGCGTTTTCGCCTGGGCCTGCTTTCTCAGCGCCGACGTCGCTTGGCGCAAGGGCAAGCTGATGTCGGTCGACGTCATCACCAAGCACCTGTCGGAGAGGGCCCAGCGCTCGTTCAGGATGGTCAACTACGCCATCCTGACGGTGTTTCTTCTGTATCTGGTTCCGACCGGCCTGTACCTGGCCTGGGTCAGCCGCGAACGCAGTTTCCAGGGCATTCCGGAGTTCAGCTATTCCTGGGTCACGATGAGCGTGCCCGTCTGCGGGACCCTGCTGCTGATCACCACCCTTCTCAAGATCAGGGATGAGGTCCGCGAGGGCCGGCTTTCGATGCCCCGTCCGTGACCCGGGAGACCTTGCAAAAATGCTGTTGGTGTTCATTGCGTTCGTCGTCCTTCTGCTGATCGGCATGCCGGTCGCTTTCGCGATCGCCATTTCCGGCGCGCTGTTCTTCACCCAGGTCGATCTGCCGCCCACCATTCCGGTCCAGCTGGCGCTCTCGCAGACCCAGAACTTCGCGCTGCTGGCGATCCCGCTGTTCATCGTGTCCGGCAATTTCATGAACCACGCCGGCATCACCAAGCGCCTGCTGCGCCTGTCGACCGCGCTGACCGGCCATATGCGGGGCGGCCTAGCGCAGGTTTCGGTGGCCATGGCGACGTTTATGGGCGGCGTTTCCGGTTCGGCGATCGCCGATGCCGCCATGCAGGCCCGCATCTTGGGCCCCGAGATGATCAACAGAGGGTTCACCAAAGGCTATGCGGCGAGCGTCCTTTGTTATGGTTCCCTGATCACGCCGATCATCCCGCCCGGCATCGGGTTCATCCTTTACGGCACCGTCGGCCAGGTTTCCATCGGCCGCCTTTTCGCGGGCGGCCTGCTGCCCGGCGCCGTGCTGTGGATGACGCTGGCCTTGACCATCTCGGCGACCGCGAGGATGAGGGGGTACGCGCCCGAGCGGCGCGGCTGGCCGGAAGCCAAGGAAGTCGTTTCCGCCACCCTGGGCGGCACCTGGGCGATCCTGTTTCCCGTCATCCTCATCGGCGGCCTTCGCTTCGGCGTCTTCACGCCCTCGGAAATCGGCGCATTCGCCGTCATCTACGCTTTCCTCGTCGGCCTGGTCGCCTACCGGGAACTCAAGGCGAAGTCGATCAGGGAGGCGCTCGAGGGCAGCACCACCGACGTCGGCGCCGTCATGTTCCTGATCGCCATGTCGGGGATCTTCGGATACGGCATCGTGTGGGAACGCGTTCCCGAAAAGATCTCGGAGTCGATGCTCGGCATCACCAGCGACCCCTACGGCATCATGCTGATGATCGTCGTGTTCCTGGTCGTCGCCGGGCTGTTCATCGACGGCACCGTGCTGATCATCATGCTCACGCCCATTTTCCTGCCCATCGCCATGGAGTTGGGATTCGATCCGGTCCACTTCGGGGTGGTGTTCGTGATCGTCATCACGATCGGCAATTTCACGCCGCCGGTCGGTTCCGCCATGTACGCGGTGTGTTCGATCCTGGATTGCTCGGTCAATGAGTTCACGCGGGAAGCCATGCCGTTCCTGATCGCGGTGGTGGCGGTGAGCGCGCTCCTGATCTTCTTCCCCGAAATCGTGTTGTACCTTCCGAACTTGATCTTCGGGGCGGAGTGACATCGGGGAACGCCCTCCGGACGCGTCCGGACGGGTGCATCGGCTTTCCCGGCGCCGGGGAGCGTCATCGAAGCGGTTGACGGCGTTCCCGGTCTGCCGCCAGGATAGCGGCGCATGAAGGAAGGAGAGCACAGGTCATGACGCTGGCGGCCCTGCGGACGAGGCGGCCCTTGCCGGAAGAGACGGTCGTGCCGGGGGCGCCGTCGCGGATCAACGAACTCGTCTACGACGTGCTGCACGAACATATCGTGCGCGGCACGTTCGAAGACGGCCTCGTGCTGCGCGAGAACGACGTGGCCGGGATCTTCGGGGTCGGCCGGGCACCGGCCCGCATGGCGCTGCGCAAGCTGGCCGAGGAAGACCTCATCCGCAAGCGGCATGGCCACGGCTTCGAGGTGGCGCGCGGCGAGCCCCGTCCCGGCGCCGGCAAGCGCCGTTCGCTGCTCGAGGCCGGACTGGTGCTGCCTCATGCCCTGGCCGACCAACTGTCGAAGCGCAACTGGCGCCAGCACATTTACCCGACTGTCGAAAAGGCGGTGGCCTCCTGCCTCATCTTCGGCCGCTTCCACGTCAACCAGTCCGCATTGGCCGACCACTTCGGGGTCAGCCGCACCGTCGCCCACGAGGTGTTGACCAGCCTGGAGCGCGTCGGCTTCGTGCGCCAGGGCCGCAACGCCCGCTGGTATGCCGGCCCGCTGACCGTCGACGACCTCAGGGAAGGCTATCAGATGCGCTGGCTGCTGGAGCCCGAGGCGCTGAGGCAGGCCGCCCCGGGCGTGCCGCGCGACCAATTGGCGGATGCCCGCCAGCAGATCCTTGATGCCCAGCGCGCCTCGCGGCCCGACCCCGATACGCTCAACGACATCGAACTGGCGTTGCACAGGGACATCGTCCTGGCCTGCACCAACCGGCAGATGCGCACCGTCCTGCGCAACTGCCAACTGCCGATCATCGTCACCTATGGCACCGTGGTGCGCAGCGCGCCCGAGACCCATCTGGCCTCGGGCGTTCCGGAAACCCTGGCCGAGCATCTGAAGGTGATCGACCTGTTGCTGGCCGGCCGCATCGACGACGCGGCCAAGGCGCTGGAAGCGCACATCCGGCACGGCGCGGAAATGAGCCTGCCGCATTTCATCAATCCGCCGCCGCTTACGCCCGAGCGGGTTCCGCCCTACATGGTGCCGGTCGAATAAACGGGCGGGACGCTATTGGGCCGCCTTGATGGCGGCGGTCTTTTCGCGCAGCACGGCGAAAAGACCGTCGAGCTTGCCGCCGTCGCGCCGCATGATCGAGCCGAACTCGGAGCGCAACGTCGTGCTCATGCTGACGCCCTCGACCACCAGGTCGGTGATCTTGAGCCGGCCGGCCGCGCCCTCCACCCGCCAGTCGACGCGCACCGGGGTCTTGCCGCCGCCGGGCAGCGCGATTTCGGAAAACACGGTCGCCCGCTCGCCCTCTTCGGCCAGGGCCCTGGTGATGCGCAACCGCTCGCCGGTATAGGTGGCGAAGCGGTCGACGTAGGAGGCGACGATATAGTCCTCGAACAGCCGAAGGTATTCCTTCTGCTCGGCCGGCGTGGCGCGCGACCAATAGCGCCCGAGCACCCATTTGCCGATATCCTCGACGGCGAAGTGGTCGTTGAAGAGCGTGCGGAAACGGCGGATGCGCTCGGCGCGGGGAGTGTCGGCGGTGGTCAGGGCCTGGATGGCGCGATCGGCCAGCGACGCGATGAACTGGCGCGCGGCGTCACCACGGTCGGCCGAGGCGGGCGAGATCGCAAGGCAGGTGGCGAGGATGAAGGCGGTGGCGACAGCCGTCGCCTTGCCAAGCCGGAAACGCTTCACTTCCACTGCGAGACCTCTTCGCTCTTCAGGTGCGGTGTCTCGGTCACGCCCGGGCCGGGCATGTTTTCTCTCGTCCAGCCGTTGCTGATCTCATCGGTCCGGCGCTGCCGGTACAGGCTGCGGATGGTGGCGTAGAAATCGAGCGAGGAGCGTTCGAGATCCTCCAGGAGGTCGTAGTTGCGGGCCCGTTCGTCGACCGCGCGGGTCACCCCGCGGGCATAGGTGATATACTGACGGTCGGTGTTGGTGGCCCAAAGATTGAGCGGATCGACCAGGAAGTCGACGACCAATCCGACGGCGTCGCGCGGGTTGGACGGCCCGAAGACCGGCAGCATGACGAAGGGGCCTTCCCCGATGCCCCACGCGGCCAGGGTCTGGCCGAAATCCTCGGAGTGATAGGGGAAGCCCATGTCGCTTGCCGGGTCGCCGAGGCCGCCGATGCCGATGGTGGTGTTGATGACGAACCGCATGAAGGTGACGCCGGCCCGCCTCATCTCGCCCTGCAGAACGTCGTTCAAGAGGATGACGGGCGACCGAAGGTTGTTGAGCGCGTTGCCGACGCCGGTGCGGACCGCCGGCGGGACGAGGTCCCGGTACATGCCGGCGGCCGGCTTCAGCACGCCCTTGTCGAGCACCTGGTTGACGGCAAAAACGGCGCGGTTGGTGGGTTCGCCCGGGTCATTGATCTGCTGGTATTCGGCCACCGCCTCGCGATCCGTCGGATCGGGCGCGGTCGCGCAGCCGGCGACCAAGCCGAGCGCGAGAACCAAGGCTCCGAGAACGGGCCAGCCGACCTGTCCGCGGCAATCTGTATTGAGAACCTTCACGCACCGTCTTCCTTCTGCCAGCGGCTAAGGTCGGCAAAGCCCACCTGTCGCCGCTCCCGCCACCCCACTCGCAGGAGCTTATAGATTAGGTAGCATGCAGGGGAGCGAAACTCCACAGCACACCCCCAAAAAGCGTGATCGAAATGTGACGATTGTTGTATTTTTGCCACCAAGGTGCCGCCGCGCCCCTCGATGTGTAAAAAACCTGGACGCCACCCTTCAAAAACATATAAAGAAATCTTTATATACATTCCGAGATGAAGGAAATCATGGTCGACAGGATTGCCGTTATGAGTGCCGACGTCGTGGTGCGGGCCCTGCGGGCGGCCGCCGAGCCGACGCGCCTGCGCATCCTCGCGCTGTGCGCCCGGGGCGAACTGACGGTCAGCGAACTGGTCCACGTCCTCGGCCAAAGCCAGCCCAGGGTTTCCCGCCATCTGCGCCTGCTCGTCGACGGCGGGTTGATGGAGCGGTTTCGCGAGGGAAGCTGGGTCTTCCATCGCGTGGTTCACGAAGGGCCGATGGCCGGCTTGGTCCGCACCCTGTTGGACGGCCTCGATCCCGCCGACGCGGGTCTGGCTCCCGACCTTGCCCGTCTGGGCGAGGTCAAGGAGGAGCGGGCGCGGGCCGCCGAGGCCTATTTCCGGCGCAACGCTGCCGAATGGGATCGGCTGCGCGGCCTGCACGTCGACGACGGCGAGGTCGAGCGGCGGATCGTCGACCTGCTGCCGGACGCCCGGCTGGGCACCCTGCTCGACGTCGGCACCGGCACGGCGCGCATCCTGGAACTGTTGGCACCCAGGCTCGATCGCGGCGAGGGGATCGACCTGTCGCGCGAGATGCTGGCGGTGGCGCGGGCCAACCTGGAGCGGGCCGGATTGAGCCAGTGCGCGGTGCGCCGGGCCGACATGTACGACCTGCCGTTCCAGGCCGGCGCCTTCGACGTGGTGACCATCCACCAGGTGCTGCATTTCGCCGACGAGCCCGGCCGCGTCATCGCCGAATCGGCCCGGGTGCTCAGGGCTGGAGGGCGCATGCTGGTGGTCGATTTCGCGCCGCACGACCTGGAATCGCTGCGCGACGAGCACGCCCATCGCCGCCTGGGTTTCGCCGACGCCGAGGTCGAGGCGTGGTTCCGGGCGGCCGGCCTTAAGACGGCGGCCCGCCAGCACCTGTCGGGCGATCCACTGACCGTCGGCATCTGGCTGGCCGGCAAGCGGCCGGCGGCGGAGCGGACCCTCGAGGAGGTGAACTGAATGACCGATACCCTTACCCCGTACGGCCTCGGCCGCGGTTCGCCCGAAGTGGTCGCCCGTCTCGGCTCGGCCTTGGCCGCGAGCACGGCGGCGCGCGGCGATCTTTCCGTGTCCTTCGAATTCTTTCCGCCGAAGACCGAGAAGATGGACCTGGCCCTGTGGGAATGCGTCGAGCGCCTGGCGCCCCTGGGGCCGGCCTACGTCTCGGTCACCTATGGGGCGGGCGGGTCGACCCGCGACCGCACCCATGCGACCGTGGTGCGCATCCTTGAGACCGGATTGACGCCGGCGGCGCACCTGACCTGCGTGGCCGCTACCCGCGAGGAGGTCGACGCCGTCGCCCGTCGCTACTGGGACGCCGGCATCCGCCACATCGTGGCCCTGCGCGGTGACGCGCCGGACGGTACCGGCGGCTATGTCGCGCACCCGGGCGGCTATGCCTATGCCTCCGACCTGGTGGCCGGCCTCAAGCGGGTGGCCGACTTTGACATCAGCGTCGCCGCCTATCCCGAGGGCCATCCCCAGGCCACGGACCCCGGCACCGACCTCGACCACCTGAAGCGCAAAATCGATGCCGGCGCCTCGCAGGCGATCAGCCAATACTTCTTCGATCCCGAGGTATTCTTGAGGTTCGTCGACCGGGCCCGGGCCATCGGCATCACGGTGCCGATCATCCCGGGCATTCTGCCCGTCACCAACTTCGCCCGGCTCAGGGAATTCAGCGCCAACTGCGGCGCCTCGGTGCCGAAATGGATGGCCGACCTCTTCGAAGGCCTCGACGACGATCCCGAGACCCGCCGGCTGGTGGCCGCCGCCGTGGCGGCCGAGCAATGCCGGGTCCTGCTGGCCAACGGGGTCCGGCAGTTCCATTTCTATACGCTGAACCGCGCCGACCTCACCTTCGCCATCTGCCACATCCTGGGCGTCCGTCCGACGTCCGCCAAAGGGGATACCGACTGACATGACCGCTTTGCTCGACATCCTCAAGGAACGCGTGCTGCTGTGCGACGGCGGCTTCGGGACGCGGGTCCAGGCCGCCAACCTCGACGTCGAGCGCGACTTCTGGGGCAAGGAGAACTGCACCGACATTCTGACCCGCTCGCGCCCCGACCTGGTGCGCGACATCCACGCCAGCTACCTGGCGGCGGGGGCGGATCTCGTCATCACCAACACCTTCGGCGGCTCGCCGGTAACGCTGGCCGAGTTCGACATCGGGGACGAGGCGTTCGAACTGAACAAGGAAGCCGTTGTCCTCGCCCGCGAAGCGATCGAACGGTTCGCCGGTGATGGCCGCGAGCGCTTCGTGCTGGGCGACGTCGGCCCGGGCACGAAACTCCCCAGTCTCGGCCACATCGAGTACGACCGGCTGGAGGCGGCACTGACCGTGCAGTGCGACGGGCTGATTGCCGGCGGCGTCGACGCCATCCTGATCGAGACCTGCCAGGACCCCTTGCAGATCAAGGCCGCCGTCAATGGCGCCAAGGTGGCGCGCGCCAAGGCCGGTGCCACCGTGCCCATCTTCGTGCAGGTGACGGTGGAAACCACCGGAACCCTGCTGGTCGGCGCCGAGATCGCCGCCGCGGCGACGGCGGTGCAGGCCTTGGGCATCGACCTCCTGGGGCTCAACTGTGCGACCGGACCGCAGGAGATGGCCGAGCATATCAAATGGCTGTCGGAAAACTGGCCCAGGCTCATCTCGGTGCAGCCCAACGCTGGCTTGCCCGAATTGGTCGATGGCCAGACCTACTATCCGCTCTCTCCCGACGAGCTGGCCAAATGGCAGGAGCGTTTCATCGAGGAGGACGGCGTCAACATCATCGGCGGCTGCTGCGGTACCGACGTGCCCCACATCGCCGCGCTCGACGCCATGCTGCGCCGCCGCGCGCCGTCGGGCGCCCATCGGCCGGCGCCCAAGGCGCGCACCGTGCATTGGCTGCCCTCGGTGGCGTCGCTCTATTCGCAGGTGGCGCTCCGCCAGGAAAACGCCTTCTTCTCGATCGGTGAGCGCTGCAACGCCAACGGCTCCAAGCGGTTCCGCCAGTTCCAGGAGGCCGGTGATTGGGATGCCTGCGTCGCCATGGGCCGCGAGCAGGTGGGCGAGGGCTCGCACGCGCTTGATGTCTGCACCGCCTACGTCGGGCGCGACGAGGTGGCCGAGATGAACGAGGTGGTGTCGCGCATGCGCGGCTCCGTCACCGCGCCGCTGGTCATCGATTCGACCGAGCTCAAGGTGCTGGAGGCGGCGCTCAAGCTTTACGGCGGCAAGGCGATCATCAATTCGATCAACTTCGAGGACGGCGAGGAGCCGGCCGCCAAGCGCCTGGAACTGGCCAGGCGTTTCGGCGCCGCCGTGATCGCGCTGACCATCGACGAGCAGGGCATGGCCAAGGATGTGGACAGCAAGCTCAGGGTGGCCAAGCGGCTCCACGACTTCGCCTGCGTCAAGCACGGGCTACCGTCCTCGGACCTGATGATCGATCCGCTGACCTTCACCATCTGCACCGGCAACGAGGACGACCGCAGACTCGCCTTGAACACCTTGGACGCCATCGAGCGCATTTCCAAGGAACTGCCCGAGTGCCAGATCATCCTCGGCCTTTCCAACGTTTCCTTCGGGCTCAAGGCGGCGGCCCGCCATGTGCTCAACTCGGTGTTCCTCGATCACGCGGTCAAGCGCGGCATGACCGGGGCCATTGTCCACGTGTCGAAGATCCTGCCGTTGCATACCATCCCGGAAGAAGAAGTGAGGATCACCGAGGATCTCATCTTCGATCGGCAACGCGACGGTTACGACCCCTTGCAGGCCTACATGGCGCTGTTCGCCGACCGCCAGGACAAGGTTACCAAGAAGGCCCGCCCCGAAACCGTCGAGGAACGGCTCAAGCTGCGCATCGTCGAGGGCGACCGCATCGGCCTCGAAGACGAACTGGCCGACGCCATGAAGGCGCACCCGCCGCTGACCATCATCAACGACATCCTGCTGGGCGGCATGAAGGTGGTGGGGGAACTGTTCGGGGCCGGCAAGATGCAGCTTCCTTTCGTCCTGCAATCGGCCGAGACCATGAAGGCGGCGGTGGCCTACCTGGAACCCTTCATGGAAAAGGTGGAGGGCCAGCAGAAGGGCACCATCGTGCTCGCCACCGTCAAGGGCGACGTGCACGACATCGGCAAGAACCTGGTCGACATCATCCTTACCAACAACGGCTATCGGGTGGTCAACCTCGGCATCAAGCAGCCGATCCAGAACATCCTGACGGCGGCCCGCGAGCACAAGGCCGACGCCGTCGGCATGTCGGGCCTGCTGGTCAAGTCGACGGTGGTCATGCGCGAGAACCTGGAAGAGCTGAGCCGGGAAGGCATCGACCTGCCGATCCTCCTGGGCGGCGCCGCGCTGACCCGCAAGTACGTCGAGGAGGACTGCGTGGCGGCCTACGCCAGCGGCCGCGTCGCCTATGCGCGCGATGCCTTCGACGGGTTGGACCTGATGGACAAGGTCAAGACCGGTGCGTTCGACGCCTATGTCGGCGAAGCGGTGCGAAAAAGGGCCGGGCGGCCGTCCAACCGGCGGCGCGTGCTCGGCGCCGAACCGCCGGCAGCGACCACTCGTCCGGTCGACTACGAGGAAATCCGCCTGCGCCGGGCCGATCTGCATGCCGACGTCGCGGTGCCTCAACCGCCCTTCTGGGGCCCCCGGGTGCTGGAGAAGGTTGAGCCCAAGGCGTTGCTGCCGTTTCTGAACGAGGTCATGCTGTTCCAGTTCCACTGGGGCTTCAAGAAGCAGGGGCGCTCGCGCGAGGAATGGCGCGAATGGGCGGGCCGCGAGGTGAAGCCCATCCTGACGCGCCTGCTCGAAACCGTCGCAGCCGAGGAGATCCTGAAGCCGCAGGCGGTCTACGGCTACTGGAAGTGCGCCTCGGAAGGGGATGCCGTGGTGCTGTTCGACGTCGACGGCCAAACCCCCGTCGCCCGCTTCGCCTTTCCGCGCCAGGCCCGGGCCGGGGGCCTCTGCATCGCCGACTTCTTCCGCGACGTCGATGCGGGCGAGCGCGACGTGGTCGGCCTGCAGGTGGTCACCATGGGCTCACGGGCCAGCGAGGTGGCCCGCCAGTGGTTCGGCGACAACCGCTACCAGGACTACCTCTATCTCCACGGCCTCGGTGTCGAGATGGCGGAAGCGTTGGCCGAATACGTGCACAAACGCATCCGCGCCGAGCTCGATTTCTCGGGGGAGGACGACCGCGACATCGAAAAGCTCCTGAAGCAGAGCTATCGCGGCTCGCGCTATTCGTTCGGTTATCCGGCCTGCCCGAACCTGGAAGACCAGCGCCACATCCTGGCCCTGCTGGGGGCGGACCGCATCGGCATCCAGATGGCCGACGAGGGCCAGCTCCACCCCGAACAATCGACCTCGGCCATGGTGGTGCTCCACCCACAGGCCAAGTACTTCTCGGTATAATAATTTCGGGGACGCCTTACTTAATTAATAGAATTAAGTAAGGCGTCCCCGAAATTTATTCCCGCGGTTTGGGGCCGCGCTTTCCAGGGCGCAGGCGGCGGCCGGCGAGGGTTTCCATTTGGGCGAGAAAACTCTCGTCGCCTAGCGGCCGGCCGGTGCGCTCGTGCCGGCGCAACGCTTCCCCTTCGTCCTTGCGAGGCGGGACGCTGAGGAATGTCCGCCAATCTCCGATTTCGTCGAGCAGCGGGCCGACCCGCGTCAGCCGGTCGTCGACGCCCGTCAGATGGGCCCGTGCGCTGCTCCACGGATAGTCTTCGGGGCGGTCGGCCAGTCGGGCCCGCACCGGATTGAGTTCGATGTAGCGCGCCGCCGCCAGCGTATGGGCGCGGTCCAGCGGAAAGGACGCGAACCGTCCCTGCCACAGGTGGCCGCGCCAGTCCTCGCGCAGGTTGACGCGCCGGGTATAGCGCCGGTGTGCCTCGCCCAGAGCCTTCGCCAGTCCGTCCGCCGTTTCCGGCACGGCGATCAGATGCACGTGATTGGGCATCAGGCAATACGCCCAGATCTCGACGCCGAGCGCCGCACACCACTCGGCCACGAGGTCAAGGTAGGCGACGTAATCTTGTTCCTTGAGGAAGGTGGGTTGCCGACGGTTGCCCCGCTGCGTCACGTGGTGCGGGAGCCCCACCGCCACCACCCGCGAAAGTCGCGCCATGTCACCTCTCTCCTCCAATTAAATAAGGCGTCCCCGAAATATACATCCTAATTCGGGGACAGCATATTTAATTCGCCCGCTCCTGGACTCTGTGCGCCCGCCTTCCCACATGCAGGGCTTCCTTGGGCGAGGAGGGGAGGCGGCATGGTCTCACGGTTTTCACGGCGGCTGATTCCGGTCGCGGCGGCCTTGTGGCTGGCGGCGACGCCTGCCGCCGCTGCCGACGAGCCGCCCATCGGTGCCGCCATCGAGGGGGTGCCCGTCTTCGACGCCCACATGCACTACAAGCAGGAAGCCTGGGGCACCTATCCGGTCAGGACCGTCATCGAGCTGATGGACAAGAGCGGCGTCGCCATGGCGCTGGTTTCCTCCACCCCCGACGACGGCACCATCCGGCTCTTCGAATACGCGCCCGACCGCATCGTGCCGGAGCTGCGCCCCTATCACGACGGCGCCGGCTCGTCCAACTGGACCAAGGCGGCGGGCATGGAGGCTTATCTCAAGGATCGCTTGGCGCGCTATCCGCACCAGGGGATCGGCGAGTTTCACATCCACCGGCTCGACATGGAAGACCGCCCGCTGCTGGCGGCGGTGGCGGCGCTGGCCAAGGCCCGCACCATTCCGCTCCACATTCATTCCGGGGCCGAACCGGTGCGCTTCTTCTATGAACTGGAGCCGGGCCTCACCATCATCTGGGCCCACGCCGGCATGTCGGAGCCGGCCGAGGTGGTCGGGCAAATGCTGGATACCTACCCGACCCTTTACGCCGACACGTCCTATCGCGAGCGCGACATCCTGGGCGACGGGGCCGCCCTCGACCCGGCCTGGAAGGCGGTGATCGAGCGTCACGCGGATCGGCTGATGGTCGGCACCGACACCTGGATCAACGCCCAGTGGGACAACTACGAAGACCTGATCGCGCTCAACCGCCGCTGGCTGGCCCTGCTGCCCCGCGAGACCGCCGAGAAGATCGCCTACCGCAACGCGGCCCGCCTGTTCAACCGCACCGTTCCGCCCCGCCGGCCGGGGGCGGAGTGATTACTCTTCCGGCTCGGTCGTGAACATCAGCGGATAGCCCTCCCTGCGGCCCGCCTCGGTGCCCTTGGTCGCCTTGCTCTCGGCGACGTCCTAGGTGTAGGCGGCGATGAAGCAGGCGCCGAGCTGGGGTCGTGTATCGTCTGCTCTCTCGTCGCTGACGTGGCGAGCGCGACGCCGCCGTTCAACGGCTTTTTGCGCAGTTGACCGGTCCTGTCGGGAGACTTTTCGGCCTTGGCGACGTAGGATGGGCATCCGCCGTTTCGAGTCCGGAGGTTCGATGTGAATGTAGAGGCTCCCGTCTGCGACGCGCCGATCCGCCCGGCCGAGGAGGCCGACGAGGCCGCCACCGTCGCGTTGTGGCGGGCTTGCGGCTTGGTCGTCAGCTATAACGATCCAGGCGCGGATTTTCGTTTCGCCCGGGCCGGCCGGGCGTCGGACGTGCTGGTCGCCGTCGATGCCCAAGGCCGCGTGGTCGGCAGCGTCATGGTCGGCCACGACGGCCATCGCGGCTGGCTTTACTACGTGGCCGTCGATCCGGGGATGCGTTCGCGGGGAATCGGCCGCCGGATCGTTAAGGCCGCCGAGGCGTGGCTCAGCGAACGGGGCGTGCGCAAGGCGGAACTGATGGTCCGTCAGAGCAATGCCGGGGTGATGGCGTTCTACGAGCGGCTCGGCTTCGAGCGCTCGGCCGTGGTCGTCATGCAGCGCTGGCTGACCGGCGACTGATCGCGCCCCGCCGGGCTCATTCCACCAGCAGCAGGCTCAGGTGCTTGTCGAAGTGCCGCTCGACGAAGTCGAGGTGCATCTCGGCGTGCTTTTCCAGGATCGCCATCAGCCGCTCGCGGAACGGCCGGCCTTTGGAGTCCTTGCCCTGGGTCAGCACCGAGCCGTAAGTGACGTGCATGAGCTGGCGGCCCTCGTTCAGATCCAAGAACATCCGCTCCAGGTCATCGTCGGCGACGCCGGCCAGCCGTTCGACGTCGGCCTCGGTGGTCGATAGATGATAGCTGGCGCGATCGGGGACGAAGCGGCCCCGGCAATAGTCGACGAGTTCCCTGAAGAAGGGCTTATCGACGCGCACCACGACGCGCAGCGCCTCAAGATAGCTGGTGCCGGCGGTCTTGACGTGCAGCATTTCGCCGCACAGCCGCCCGAAGATGGGATAGACCGAGAACTTGTCCGACCCGGAATGCAGGCTCAGCTTGTAGGGCCCGCAGAACTTGGCGATGGCGACGTGCTGGCCGATCGACGCCTCGAAGGCGGCGAGGTCGCCCCGGTAGTCCACCCCCTTCTCGAAGTCGCCGATGAAGCGCGGCGCCAGGCTGATGAACTCGACGCCCCGGCGGCGCAGCTCATGGGCGACGAACAGGTGCTCGAGCGGCGTCGTCGGCACCTCGGATTCGTCGACCGACATCTCGATCTCGTAAGGTTTCCCGCCGCTCGCTTCCTTGAGCGCGGCGGCAAGCTTGGCGCAGTGGGCCACGGCCCGGCCGTATTTGACGGCGGCGCGCAACAGCGAGGGCTCGTCGAATGTAAGCGAGAATCCGTTGTCGATCTCGAAATGCTTGCCGAGATAGAGGTCACGCAGGCTTGATCCCTCGAACACCCCCTCGGCCATCAGCGCCTTCTCGCCGCCGGCCAGTTCCTCGGCTGCCATGGTGTCGGCCTCGTTCACCACGTGATCGGAGGGATCGAAGGTGAAGAAGGTGAACCCGGCGGCCACCGTGGCCTTAACGTCGTCCTCGGTCTTCAGGTGGTCGGCGTCGGCGCCCCAGTCGCTCTTGAAGGCGGTGCGCATGACGGCCCGCTGGGCGTCGGCCATGACGTCTTCGGGGGTGCGCTGCGTGCGCACCATCTCGCGGATGGACTGCTGGGCGAAGATGGGCACGAACCCTGTCTTGCGGCAGGCCGCGACGTGGCCGGGGGTCGCCAGGCCGAGGCGATCGCCGAAACCGAAGGATTTCCTGAGGCCGATGACGGTCGGAGTGGGCTGGATCATCGATGCGTTCCCGTCTTATGGTTGTTGCCTGGCGGCGAGGCCGAAGAAATGTCTCTGCCGGACGGCGGCACACAGTCGGCGCGCGTCCGAATGGACGCCGCGGGACCGCCTGAAGAGTATAAATGTTTTGACATGGGCAAAGTGGCCCAACCACTTTAGGAGCCGCAGGGGCGCCGCGCAATTCAAAAGACGTGGCGTTCCGGCGGCGAAACGGCGAGGAAACGACAGATGAGCGAAACCTTGGAAGGCGTTCCCACCACCCACGAGCGCATCGTCCGGCTGCTCGAAGACGGCGGCGCTCGCTATCGAATCGTCGAGCATCCGGCCGAGGGGCGCACCGAGGAGATCGCCAAGATCCGCGGCAACCATCCGTCGCAGTCCCTGAAGGCCATCGTCGTCACGCTGAAGGGGGGCGGCGCCGGTAAACGCACGGTCATGGCGGTGGTGCCGGGCAACCGGCGGCTCGACATGAAGACCCTGTGCAACGAGGCGGGAGCCCAGAAGGGCGGGTTCGCGCCGCCCGAGGTGGCGACCGCCATCACCGGCTGCGTGATGGGCGCCGTGCCGCCCTTCACCTTCTGGGAGGAACTGCCGCTGATCGCCGATCCGGCCATTGGCGACAACCGCGAGGTCTGCTTCAACGCCGGCCGCCTGGACCGCTCCATCTTCATGGACATCAACGATTACGTGCGCCTCGCCCGGCCCCAATTCGCGGTCATCGCCGAACCGCCGGCCGAAGGCTGAGGGCGCCTATATCGCGCAGTGGCCACCGTGCTTCTCGTGGTAGCGCTGGTGGTACTCCTCGGCCCGCCAGAACGGGGCGGCCGGTGCGATCTCGGTGACCACGGGGCGGCGCAGGCGGCCCGATTGTTCGAGGTGTTGCTTGGCGGCGCGAACCGCCTTTTCCTGGTCGGCGTCATGGAAGAACACCGCCGAGCGGTACTGGGTGCCGACGTCGGGGCCCTGGCGGTTCGGCGTCGTCGGATCGTGGATCTGCCAGAACACGTCGAGCAGGTTTTCGTAGCTTACCAGCGCGGGGTCGTAGGTGACGCGCACCGCTTCGGCGTGCCCGGTGCGGCCGCCGCAGACGTCGTGGTAGGTGGGATTGTTGTTGGTGCCGCCGGTGTAGCCCGACTCGACGTCGATGACGCCCTTTACCTGGCGAAAGGCGGCCTCGACGCCCCAGAAGCATCCCGCCGCGAAGGTCGCCTGCTGCGTGGTCATGGAATCGATGCCTTTCCACCCTCGGTTTCGCCGCTTTCTATGTAAGGACGGCGCGGCGGCTTGCAACGGGTGGGAAGGGGGCTCACGGACCTTTGAAAAGGAAGGGGCCGCCGGCGTTCCGCTGGCGGCCCCGAACGCGCAGAAAGAATACCGATGCCGGTTCAGGCAACCGGTGCGGCATCGTAAACCGCCTTGTTGAGTTCGCCCTCGCTCTTGGCGACGACGCAAGAGACCATGGCATCGCCGGTGACGTTGATGGTGGTGCGCGCCATGTCGAGGATGCGGTCGATGCCGGCGACGATGGCCAAGCCCTCGAGCGGCAGGCCGATGGTGGTCAGCACCATGGTCAGCATGATCAGGCCGGCGCCGGGAACACCGGCGGCGCCGATCGAGGCCAGCGTCGCGACGATGACGATCATGAGGTAGTCGCCGCCTCCCAGGGTGACGCCGAAGACCTGGGCGACGAACACGGCGGCGATGGCTTCATAGATGGCCGTGCCGTCCATGTTGATGGTGGCGCCCAGCGGCAGCACGAAGCTGGAGACGCCGACCGAAACGCCGAGGTTGTCCTGCGTGCAGCGCAGTGTCACCGGCAACGTGCCGGCGCTGCTGGTGGTGGTGAAGGCTACCATCTGGGCGTCGACGATGCCCTTGAAGAACTGCACCGGATTGAGCCCGCCATAGAGTTTGAGGATCAGGCCGTAAACCACGATGGCATGGAGGATGCAGGCGACGTAGACGCAGACGATGATCTTGGCCAATGGCAGCAGGATGCTGAGGCCGTATTTGGCGGCTACCCAGGCCATCAGGGCGAAGACGCCGAGCGGGGCCAGTTCCATGACGCCGGCGGTCATTTTGTACATGACGTCGGCGCCGGCCTGCATCACCCGCTCCAGCGGATCGGCCTTCGGGCCGACGAAGTTGATGGCGATGCCGACGACGATGGCGAAGACGATGATCTGCAGGATGTTGCCGCTGGCCAGCGCGCCGACCGGGTTGGTGGGAACCAGGTTGAGGAACGTGTCGACCACCGACGGAAGGGCGGCGGCCTTGGGAGCCGCGGCGGCAACCTTCTCGACGCCGGTACCCGGCTGGAACACCAAGGCGAAGACGAGGCCAAGGACGACGGCGAAGGCGGTGGTCACCAGGTACCAGCCGACCGTCTTGATGCCGATCCGCCCCATCCGGGCCGGGTCCTTGAGCGAGGTCACGCCGACCACCAGTGACAGGAACACCAGGGGCACGATGAGCATCTTGATGAAGTTGAGGAACAAGGTGCCGAACGGCTTGATCCAGGTGTCGACCACGCCCGGCGCGCCGCTCATCGCGATGCCGACGATGACGCCGAGAATCAGTCCCCCGGCGATACGCTTCCACAACTTAATACTCGACCACGTTTTCCACATGAATTGCTTCCTCCCACTCTCTTTTTGTGAACGCCGACCCCCCGCATCCGGTGGATACGGGGCGCCTTCCGCCCCTCACGGTACGATCAACGGCAAAGGCGCCGGCAGCCCTTCCGCCCGCGCCTTTCAAGTGCGATTGACGTCGGTGATCTTCGATCGGGCTCCCCCATTGCCATCGAACCTGTGTTTTTTGTCGAAAACGAAGAACAACCAAGACGTGGCGTGAATTTTACTCCCGCTTTGCATTTTTTTTCAAGCAGTATGCCGGGCCGTGTTTATCCGTCATTTAAATAGTAATGGTCGTGTGTTGCCATATTGTTTTGAAGTATTATAGTTTTCGGCGTGCATGCCGCAGTTTGCCGACGGCAGATGATTGTTTGCCCGCCGAAGCCATTGTGGCATGCTGCTCGCAAAAATAGTGACGGACTGTCGTTCGACCAGCCTTGGGGGGATATGCGATGAGCGAGAGTCAGGAAGCGCCGGCTGCGGCGATGCTGCCGGCCGGTCCAGTCGTGCCGCAATTTTCGGGGCGGCGCGGCGCCCTGTTCATGCTTGTGCTCAAGACCATGGGGCTCACCCTGCTGACGTTGGGCATCTACCGATTCTGGGCAAAGACCCGCCTGCGACGGTACTTCTGGGGCAACGTGGTGATTGCCGGCGAGCCGCTGGAATACACCGGCAAGGCGACCGAGTTGCTGGTCGGCTTTCTCATCGTCATCGCCGTGCTGGTGCCGCTGTCGGTGGCCTCCTCCGTGCTGCGCCTGGTGGCCGAGGGCGGATCGGAATGGATCGGTGTCGCGCTTGACGTCGGCTATTTCGCCGTCTTGCTGTTCCTGATCGATTTCGCTGTCTACCGCATGTGGCGCTACCGGCTGACCCGCACCCGCTGGCGGGGCATCCGCTTCGGCATGGAAAACGGCGCGCTCAAGTATGCCGGCCGCGCCTTCCTGTGGCGGATCGGCCAAGTGCTGACCCTCGGCTTCATCACGCCGTGGGCGCGCCTCGACCTGGCCAAGTTCCGCGTTGCCCGCATGCGTCTGGGCAACCAGACCATTGCCATGAATGGCCCAGCGCGTCCGTTGGTTCTGCGCTGGCTGGGGGTGTGGGGCATTCCTATTGCCATCGTGGCGGGAACGTTGGCCCTTGGCTACGGCGACACGATATTTGCGCTTCTCGACGATGCCCAGATTTCCGGGGGATCGCCCGGCAAGGCCATCGCCGCCGTCGTCATCGCCATTCTCGCCGGGTTCATCCTGTTCGTCCTTTACCGGATATTCGAAGGCCGCTATTTGCTGGGCCTTACGACTGTGGGCGGCGCCAGGCTGGAGTCGCGTCTGCGGGCTCGTGCCATCCTGCCGGCGTTCGTTCTCGCCTGGACGATCGTGCTGATTCTGTTTGCTGTTGTCCTGGGTTTCGCCTTCGTTCCGGTTGTGGGCGGGATGGCAAGTCCGGCGAACCAGATGGTGGGCATGGTGGTGGGCATTGCCGTCGCCGTCCTGATGCTGGTGCTTCTGCCCCTCATCACCTATCCCATCGCCGTCTTCCAGACGGTGCGCCACGTGTGGACCACGCTTTCCATCCACGACATCGATGATCTCGATCGCGTCACCCAGGCGCCGAAGGAGGAACCGCGCTTCGGCGAAGGGCTGGCCGACGCGCTGGACGTCGGGGCGATCTAGGCGATGCGCTTCGCCGCCACCTACCGCGACGGTGTTTCGGCGCAGGGGCGTCCCGCCGTCCTTTTCGCGGAAGGGCGGGATCTCGTCATCGAGTTGGAGGGCGGCCGCCGGGTGCGTTGGCCGGCCGCCGAGGTGCGCGACGCCGACCCGCCCGAGGCGGCGCGTCCCGGGCTGCGCCTGCGACGTCTGGGCAGCGACGAGCGCCTCAGCGTCGCCGACGACGAAGCCACTGCGGCGATCCGCGCGGCATGTCCCGACTTGGCGAGGGGTGATGGCAGCGGCCGTGCCCTCTGGCGACCCATCTTGTTGTGGGGAAGTGCCGCCGTCACGGTTGTCTCGCTGTTCTTCTGGCTGGTGCTGCCGGCCCTGGCCGGCCTGATCGCCGAGGCCATTCCCGGCGATGTCGAACACCGCTTCGGCGCCCGCCTGGTGACCGGCATCGCCGATGCCGTCGGCCGCCCATCCGGCAAATCGCCGGCCATCTGTGGCGACTCTGACAATTACTATCGATTGCAGATGGTGTTGGACCGGGTGCGGCCGACGGCGGCGGACGGGGCCGTCCCCCTGCGGATCTGGGTGGTGCGTTCGCCTTTGGTGAATGCCGTGGCGCTGCCGGGCGGCCACATCGTCGTGTTCTCCGGCCTGCTCGGTTTCGTCCAGTCGGGCGACGAGTTGGCCGGCGTGCTGGCCCACGAGATCGGCCACGTCATGATGCGCCATCCCACCCGCATCGCCATCGAGCGGGCCACTGTTTCCGCCTTCTTCGGCCTCTTTTTCGGCGACATCGCCGGCGGCACGGTGTTGGGCGGGGTCGGCTCGCTGCTGCTGGGCAACGCCTATTCGCGGGACATGGAGCGGGCGGCCGATGAACTGGGCGTCGATATCCTGCGCCGAAACGGCCTCGATCCGCGCGCTCTCGCCCGCTTCTTCGAGCGGCTGAGCGCCGAGTACAAGGACCAGGAACTCCTGCTCGGCTTCTTTTCCACCCATCCGCCGTCGGCCGAGCGGGCGGCGGCCATCGATTCCCCGCCGACCGAGATCCGCCCGATCGACCCCGAGCATTGGCGATCGGTCCGCCGGATGTGCGGGAAATAGGGGCGGCCGAGGGCAGTTTCCGAGGTGGCGGAGAGGGCGCCGCCCACTATACTCCGCACCATGACGCCAAGCGTGTCCCCTTCCGCCCGCGTGCTCATGCCGCAAGCCCCGGCCGTCGTCGCCGGCCTACGCGCCGCCGCCTGGGTGAGCCCCGACGGCGAGGTGGAGACTTTGGCGCTTCCCGAGGCGGCGCGGCGCATCGAAGACGGCTTGGCGCCCCTGGTCTGCCATGCCCCCGAAACCGCCCGGCGGTTGGGCACGGCCCGCTTCGAGGCGCTGGACCTGCTGGAACTCTTCGCTTTCGTGCGGCCAGCCCGCTTCTGCCTGCCGACACCGCGCGGCCTGGCCGAGGCGCTCGACCTGCCACTGCCTTCGACGCTGGAGCAGGCGGCGGCGACCCTGCTGGCGGCGACGCGCGCCTTGCTGGCCGAACTCACCGGCGCCGATTCCAGGGCGGCGCCCGTCGCTTGGGCGATGGCCAACGGCGGCTGGCCGTGGGGCGGCGCCGTGCTGGCCGCCCTCGGGGCAGGCGAGATCCCACATTCGCGCGGGCTGGCCAACGGACTGCGCGTGTGGCTGCGCCTCAAGGAATGGACCGAACGGCCGCTCGAGCCGCCGACCGGCGATTGGCCGGTCGAGCCCGTCGAGGCGCGGGCCCGCCTGGTCCGGTTGTTGGGCGAGGCCGCCGAGGAGCGCCCGCAGCAGGCCGAATACGCCTCGCAGGTCGCGGCGGCGTTCCAGCCGCGCGATGTTGCCGGCGAGCCCCACTTCGTCATCGCCGAGGCCGGTACCGGTGTCGGCAAGACGCTGGGCTATCTGGCACCGGCCAGCGTGTGGGCCGAGAAGAACGGTTCCGGCGTGTGGATCAGCACCTTCACGCGCAACCTCCAGCGCCAGCTCGACGCCGAGCTCGACCGCGTCTATCCCGATCCCGACCGCAAGGCCGAGAAGGTGGTCATCCGCAAGGGCCGCGAGAACTATTTCTGTCTGCTCAACATGGACGAGGCGGTGGCCCGGCTGCCGGCACAGGGCGCCCCGGGGGCGGTGCCGCTGGGGCTGATGGCGCGCTGGGCCCTGGCTTCCCGCGACGGCGACATGGTGGGCGGCGATTTTCCGGCCTGGCTGGCCGGCCTGGTCGGGCGCAACCTGACGCTTGATCTGACCGACACGCGGGGCGAATGCATCTATTCGGCCTGCCCACACTACCGCAAGTGCTTCGTCGAACGCTCGATCCGCCGGGCCCGGCGGGCCGAGATCGTCGTCGCCAACCACGCCCTGGTGATGATCCAGGCGGCGCTGGGCGGCGGCGAGGAGGCGGCGATGCCGGTGCGCTACGTCTTCGACGAGGGCCACCACCTGTTCGATGCCGCCGACGCCGCCTTCTCGGCCCACCTGTCGGGCTACGAAACCGCCGAGCTCCGGCGTTGGCTTCTAGGCGCCGAGGCGCGCGGGCGGTCGCGCAGCCGCGGGCTCAAGGCCCGCGTCGAGGACCTGCTGACCGACGGCGCCGACAAGGCGGCCGAGGCGCTGGACGCCCTGCTCCATGCGGCGCGCGCCCTGCCGGGCCCGGGTTGGCGGGAGCGCATCGCGGGGGGCAATCCGGTGGGACCGGCCGAAGCCTTCCTGGCCCGCGTCCGCCAGCAGGTGCTGGCGCGCGATCCCGACAGCCGCTCGCCCTATGGGCTGGAGGCGCATCCACGGCCTCCCATTCCGGGCCTCATCGAGGCCGCCCGGGCGCTCGACGCGGCGCTTTCCGCCCTGCGCGGCCCGACGGTTGCCCTGATCGCCGCGCTGGCCCGGCAGCTCGACGACGACGCCGATACCCTGGAAACGGTGTCCCGCTCCCGCATCGAGGCGGTCTGTCGCAGCCTGGAGCGCCGTGGCGTCATGGCGCTCAACGGCTGGCGCGACATGCTGAAGGCGCTGGAGGGCGAGACGCCGGCCGATTTCGTCGACTGGCTGGCGATCGATCGCGAGGGCGGACGCGAGATCGACGTCGGCATGCACCGCCACTGGATCGACCCTATGCGGCCGTTCGCCGTCGCCGTCGCCGAGCCGGCCCATGGCCTGCTGGTCACCTCGGCGTCGCTCCGGGACGGCAGTGGCGATGTGGCTGCCGACTGGGCGGCGGCCGATCTTCGGGTCGGCATCCGCCACGTGGCGGCCCGCGAGCACCGGGCCGCCATCGAGTCGCCTTTCGACTACGCGGCCCAGACCCGCGTCCTCATCGTCACCGACGTCGAGCGCAACAGCGCCGAGCAGGTGGCGGCGGCCTATCGCGAGCTGTTCCTGGCGGCGGGCGGCGGCGGGCTCGGCCTGTTCACCGCCATCAGCCGCCTGCGCGAGGTTCACCGCCGGATCGGCCCGGCGCTCGATGCCGCCGGGCTCGGCCTCTTGGCCCAGCATGTCGACGCCATGGACACGGGGACGCTCATCGACATCTTCCGGGCCGAGGAGAACAGCTGCCTCCTGGGCACGGATGCGGTGCGCGACGGCGTCGACGTGCCCGGCCGCTCGCTCCGGCTGATCGTTTTCGACCGCATGCCGTGGCCGCGGCCGACCCTTCTGCACCGCGCCCGCAAGGAGGCGTTCGGGGGTGCCGACTACGACGGCATGGTGGCCCGCCTGCGGCTCAAGCAGGCCTATGGACGGCTGATTCGCCGAGCCACCGACCGCGGCGTGTTCGTGCTGCTGGATCGGGCCATGCCGTCGCGCTTCGCCTCCGCCTTTCCGGCCGGCGTCGCCCTTCAGCGCATCGGCCTCGCCGACGCCATCGCGCTCACACGCACCTTCCTGGGATCATAGTTTCGGGGACGCCATACTTAATTCATAAGAGGTGTTGTCGTTGCCCGGGGCGAAGAGGGCGAATTAAGTATGGTGTCCCCGAAACTACGAATTAAGTATGGTGTCCCCGAAACTAGCCGAAACTAGTTGCCGGAGGTGTTGCGGCCGATGAAGCCGGTGACGGCGTCGTCGAGATAGAGGTTGCCGGCTCTGAGCAGGCCGGAGAGGACTTCCGGGTCGACCGGCCGGCACAGGAAGTAGCCCTGGAGTTCGGTGGCGCCGCGCCGTTGGGCTTCCTTCATCTGGTCGCGGGTTTCGACCGATTCGACGGTCACCTGGGCGCCCAGGCCGCGGGCCAGTTCGACCAGCGGGCCGAGCAGGGTTTCGCCCTCGTCGGCCTCGTCCAGACGGTCGAGGAACGAGCGGTCGACCTTGAGCCGGCTCACTGGATGGCGCTTGAGCGCCTCGATGGAGGAGACCCCGCTGCCGAAGTCGTCGAGCGAAATGCCGACCCCCATCTGGCGCAGACGGGCCAGGCCCTGGGGATTCTTCTGGACCGCCAGCAGGAAGGCTTCTTCCGAGAACTCCAGTTGCAGCAGCGACGCGGCTATGCCGATCTCGTCCAGAATCTTGACGATCTCGGCCACCAGGTCGCGGTGGTGCAGTTCGGCCGGCGACAGGTTGATCGAGAGTCGCGGGGTCGGCAGGCCGAGTTCCCGCCAGGCCTTGACCTGAGTGCAGGCCTCGCGCATGACCCAGCGGCCGAGACGCAGGATCAGGTCGGTACGCTCGACGGCGGGGATGAACTCGCGGGCCGGCAGGCGGCCGCGCTCGGGATTGTTCCAGCGGACCAGGACCTCGACGCTGGTGATTTCGCCGGTGGCGGCGTCGACGGCGGGCTGGTATTCGAGGCACAATTCGCCGGCGTCCAGCGCATGGCGCAAATCCCTCTCCATGGCTTTGCGGGACTGGATCATGGCGTCCATTTCCGGGACATAGAACTGATAGGTGTTCCGGCCCTTGGCCTTGGCCCGGTAAAGCGCGCGGTCGGCATTGCGCAGCAGGACGTCGACCCCGGCGCCGTCGGCCGGGAAGGTGGTGATCCCCAGGCTGGCGCTGGTGATGATGCGTTCTCCATCCAGATCGAAGGGACTGTTCAGCGCCGCCACGATGGCTTCCCCGACGGTGGCGGCACCGGTGGCGTCGGCAAGGTTGGTGACGAGAACGGCGAACTCGTCGCCGCCCAGACGGGTGACCGTGTCGGTTTCGCGTACGCTCTCGCGGATTCGCTTGGCGGCGGCCGCCAACAGCCGATCGCCGACCTGATGGCCAAGCGAGTCGTTGACCTCCTTGAAACGGTCGAGGTCGAGCATCATCAGGGCCAGCACCATGCCGGTTCGCCGCGTCTGGGTGATCGCCTGGCTGGCCCGCTCCTCGAAAAGGGTGCGGTTGGGAAGGCCGGTCAGGCTGTCGAAATGGGCGAGGAAGCGGGTATGGGCATCCTCGCGCTTGCGCAACGAGACATCGCGCGCCACCAGGATGAAGACCGCGGTGTCGGCCACCGTCGTCCGGCTGACGCTGATTTCCAGGTGAAGGGCCTCTTCGTCACGGGTGCGGCCCATGCATTCGTGATTCTTGCCGTCGGCCGCCAGCTTGTCCCACAGCGAATCCATCTTGGCGTGATCGCGCCCGCCCGTGCGCCTCTCGCCCTGCAGCAGCGTCTCGATGGGCCGCCCGACGATCTCGGCGGCCGGGTAGCCGAACATCCGTTCGGCCGCCGGATTGAACGTGGCGATGTTCCCATCCTCTCCGAAGGTGAGGATGGCGTCGAGCGAACCCTCGATGATGGCACTCGAGAGTTCGGGATGACTCGCCGTATGGATGTTCGACGCTGTGGTCATGCCACCGGCCATACCCCATTGTCCGGATCGGAAAAACGTCGAAGCCGCGAGTCGAAGTATGCCGCCGATGTTTCAACGAGTCGGACGACCCAATATCCCATACCCCGCGATTCGCCGTTTGCCAACAGCGGATCGCGACGCCCAATTGTACAGATCTCCCCCGAGTGCGCCGTACGCCTTCCCTCGCGCCCTACTGCCGAGATCCTTTGTGGCCCCTCCGTCCGCACCCTGGAGGGGCGTGGCGACGAAAATATGGGGTTATCCAGCGTTTTTCAATGAAATCGCATTTCTATCGCGGATATACCACTTATGGGTGGCATCGATTCGTCATCCGCGGCCCACGAAAACTTGACGACGTGGGCGGCCGCGAGAGTAGAATTTCCGGGAGCAACGGGTAGGGAGCGTCCATCCGGACGGATCGGTTCATGATCGGCCACCACACGGCCCTGATTTACGTCATGGTACTTGCATCGGCCGCCGACACCGACATCACCGATGCCGAAATGCGGCGAATCAGCCATATGATCTCCAACCTGCCGGTCTTCGCCGGGTTCGAGATGGACAACCTCCGCCAGACGGCGGCGGCCTGCATCGATCTTCTCCAGGACGAGGACGGCCTGGAGAAAGCTTTCGAGCGGATTATCGCGCTGCTGCCGAGAAAACTGCGGGAAACCGCCTATGCGCTCGCCTGCGACGTGGTGGCGGCGGACGGCGAGGTCCATCAGGAGGAACTGCGCTTCCTCGAAATGGCCCGGCATCGTCTGGAAGTCGACCGCCTGATCGCCGCCGGTATCGAGCGCGGGGCGCGGGCCCGTTTCGCTCGCCCGCAGCCGGCCGACCTGGAAGCCGAATAACGACGGTTCCGGCCGGTCGCGCGCCCTGGGGTGGTCGGCGGCGCCACAAAAAAGAGCCGCGCCCGAAGGCGCGGCTCCCTTTTTATTTTAGGCTGTGACTGGGGGGCTTAGAAGCCGCCCATACCGCCCATGCCGCCCATGCCGCCCATATCGGGGGCGCCACCCATGGGCTCCTTCTTCTCCGGCCGGTCGGCGACCATGGCTTCCGTGGTGATCAGCAGGCTGGCCACCGAGGCGGCACCCTGCAGAGCGGTACGGACGACCTTGGTCGGGTCGACGATACCGGCTTCCACCAGGTTCCGGTAGGTCCCGGTCTGGGCGTCGAAGCCGTAGGTGGTGTCCTTCTGGTCGAGCAGCTTGCCGGCAACCACCGCGCCGTCGTGGCCGGCGTTCTCGACAATCTGGCGCAGCGGGGCCTGCAGGGCGCGGCGCACGATGTCGACGCCGACCTGCTGGTCCGGATTGGCTCCCTTGACCTTCTCAAGGACGCGCGAGGAATAGAGCAGCGCGGTGCCGCCGCCGGCAACGATGCCTTCCTCGACCGCGGCGCGGGTGGCGTGCAGGGCGTCGTCGACGCGATCCTTGCGCTCCTTCACCTCGGTCTCGGTGGCGCCGCCGACGCGGATCACCGCCACGCCGCCGGCCAACTTGGCCAGCCGCTCCATCAGTTTCTCCTTGTCGTACTCGGAGGAACTGTCCTCGATCTGGGCGCGGATCTGGTTGCAGCGCCCTTCGATGTCCTTCTTGCCGCCAACGCCTTCGACGATGGTGGTGTCATCCTTCGTGATGATGACCCGCTTGGCGCGGCCCAGCATGTTGAGGTTGACGTTCTCGAGCTTGATGCCGAGGTCTTCGGAAATGACCTGGCCGGCGGTCAGGATGGCGAGATCTTCCATCATGGCCTTGCGACGGTCGCCGAAGCCGGGGGCCTTGACGGCGGCAACCTTGAGTCCGCCGCGCAGCTTGTTGACCACCAGGGTGGCCAGGGCCTCGCCCTCGATGTCTTCTGCGATGATCAGCAGCGGACGGCTCGACTGGACCACGGACTCCAGGACCGGCAACAACGGCTGCAGGCTGGACAGCTTCTTCTCGTGGATCAGGATGTAGGGGTTCTCCATCTCGCACGTCATCTTTTCGGCGTTCGTGATGAAGTAGGGCGACGTGTAGCCACGGTCGAACTGCATGCCCTCGACGACCTCGAGCTCGGAATGCAGGCTCTTGGCTTCCTCGACGGTGATCACGCCCTCGTTGCCAACCTTCTCCATCGCTTCGGCGATCATCTTGCCGATTTCGACTTCGCCGTTGGCGGAAATGGTGCCGACCTGTGCGACTTCGCCGCTGGTCGAAACTTTGCTGGAGCGCTTTTTGAGGTCGGCCATGACGGACTCGACCGCGAGGTCGATGCCGCGCTTCAGGTCCATCGGGTTCATGCCGGCGGCCACGGCCTTGGAGCCTTCGCGCACGATGGCCTGGGCCAGAACCGTCGCCGTGGTGGTGCCGTCACCGGCCTCGTCCGAGGTCCGGTTGGCGACTTCGCGCACCATCTGGGCGCCCATGTTCTCGAACTTGTCGGCGAGCTCGATGTCCTTGGCCACCGTCACGCCGTCCTTGGTGATGCGCGGCGCGCCGAACGACTTCTCGAGCACCACGTTGCGGCCCTTCGGGCCCAGCGTCACCTTGACGGCATTGGCCAGCACGTCGACGCCGGCCAGCAGTTTAGCGCGGGCATCGCCGCCAAATCTTACTTCTTTCGCACCCATAGTATGTCCCTTTCTCCGCGAACTACTTCTTGCTCTTCTCGGTCTTGGTCTTCTCGATGATGCCGAGAAGATCAGATTCCTTCATGATCAACAGATCCTCACCGTCGATCTTCACCTCGGTGCCGGACCACTTTCCGAAGAGCACGCGGTCGCCGGCCTTGACGTCAAGCGGAACCACCTTGCCGTCTTCATTGCGGCTTCCGCTTCCGACGGCGAGGATCTCGCCTTCCATCGGCTTTTCCTTGGCGGTGTCGGGAATGATGATCCCGCCCGCCGTCTTTTCATTCTGCTCGACGCGCCGAAGCAGCACGCGATCGTGCAGGGGTCTGAATTTCATGATCGTCCTCCGTAAAAACCATTGGCGATAAATTACCAAACGAGGTCGTTAGCACTCTGCCTGAGTGAGTGCCAACGATCTATGGGGGTTTGCTCCCCGTGTCAAGGGCGGGCGGCGCAAAAAAGGCTAATCGCGATGCAGGACCGAAGGGTCGCGGGCGACCACGGTGGCCTCCCACACCTCGACCCACTTGCCGCGGAAGGGAAGGACCAGCACCGGCCCCGACGGCGAGCGTCTGCTTTCGTAGGAAATGATGCGGCCCGTGGGGTTTCGGGCCGTCCACGCCGCCGCTTCCGCCAGGTCGTTTAGGATGTCGACGGGGGCGGTGAGGCGGCCCAGGAAGTTGAACTGGGCATGGTATTTTCCAAAATGGGCCAGCGGGCTGCCGGCCCGCTGCCAGTCGCCCAATTGGCGGGCCAGCGGGGCCTGGTCGAAGGCCTCGGCCAGGAGCGGGCGGGCCGCCAGGTGAATGGCGCCGACGGCGGCGGCGCTCATCAGGGTAAGGGCGAAGACGGATGCCGACAGCCGGCCGCCGCGGACCAGCCGGAAGGCGCCGGCGATGGCCAGGAACAGAAGGACGGCCCAGGCCGGCTGCAGAAGGTGCACGGCGACGATGCGGCCGGCAAAGGCGACCGGCGCCGCAATCAGTGCGATGCCGATGATCCCGAAGATCAGCGCCGGCAGCAGCAGGGCGCGCCGGCTGGGCGCCGGGGCCGGGCCGGCTTCGACGAGCAGGCGGCCCAGGATCAGGGCCAGCGCCGGGAACTCGGGCAACAGGTAGTGCGGCTGCTTGCCGCTGATCGCGGAGAACACCAGCAGGGCCGGCACGAACCACGCGAGGCAGAGGCGGATGCCGCCCTCGGAAAGCGCGGATCGCCCGCCTGCCACGGCCCGCCAGGTGCCCGGCCAGGCCGGCCACGGCAGAAGGAGTACCGGCAGGATCGCCGCGAACCACCACCACGGCCGCCCATGGGCGAAGGATTCGACCATGCGGCCGGCCGACTGGCCCCAGAAGATGGCGTCGCGATATTCCGGGCCGCCGGCCACGGCGGCCGGGATCGCCCAGGCCAGCCCGATGGCGGCGCCGATGACCACCGAAACCAGCACGCCCCCGTACCAGCGTGGCCAACTTGGTCCCGCCATGACGCTGCCCGCCGGTCCGATCAGCCGGGGCGCCCACAAGGGCGCCAGCAGGGCGGCCGGCAATACGTGAACGAGGATCGCCGGCCCCTTGGCCAGCACGCCCAGGCCGATGGCGATGCCGGTGACGATGAAGCCGCGCCAGCCCGCCTTCTGCCAGGCCGTGATGAGGCCGCCGATGCCCATCAGCGCGAAAAAGGCGAGGAGGGGGTCGAAGAAGGTCAGCGTCGCGAACAGCGTCCAGAACAGGCTGCCCAGCACGATCATCGGCGCCAGGAGGGCGATTTCGGGCCGATCCGGCCACAGGCGCAGGGCCATGGTGCGGGTCAGGAACAGGCAGCCCAGGCCGAACAGCGGCGCCACCAGCCGCGGCCACCATTCGTTGACGCCGAAAGCTGCCCATCCGGTGTGCATCAGCCAGAACAGCAGCGGCGGCTTGTGGCTGTAAGGTTCGCCGTTGATGTGGGGAACCAGGAAGTCGCCGCGTTGCCACATGTCCCAAGCCACCGACAAGTAGCGGGTCTCGTCGATCGGCATCAGCGGACGGCTGAAAAGGGTCAGCGCGAGCAGCACCAGCCACAGGCCGGTCCACAACAGCGGATGGGAAATGAGGTCTGCGGGCGTGCGGCGTGCCAAGGTCCGGGGCCTCAATCGGGAATGCGCGAACGAACAGCCGCGGGCGCGTTGTCCGTGCCGGGAGCGCCGCCGGCCATCTCGATGACGCCGCTCAGCGTAGCATCCTTGCGTAGCCGGAAATAGAGGTGCGTGCCCAGCAGCATGGAGAGGACGAAGAGGATGACGCCGAGCGTCAGGCGAATTTCGGGGTCGACGTTGATGCCGCTGCCGACCAGGGTGAACACCACCGTCTGGGGTAGGTGGCCGAAGGACGAGGCGGCGACGAACGGCCACAGCGCGGCGCTCGACACTCCGGCCACCAGGTTGGTGGCGAGGTTGCTGCCGACCGGCAGCAGGCGGATGGTCAGGATCACCGAAAAGGGATTCTTGCCAAGGACTTCGTCGGCCTTCTTGACGCGTCCGGGGAAGCGGTGGGCCAGAAGGTCGCGGGCGGCCAGCCGGGCGAACAGGAAGGCGATGGTACAGCCCATGACCGTGGCGGTGAGCGCCAGCGCCGTGCCCGGGACGAAGCCGAAGCCGTAGCCGCCGAGGAAGCACACCACCTGGCGGGGCAGCCCGAAGGCGGTGAACAGCGCGCCGACCGCCAGGAAGACGATCTGCCCGGTCAGCCCATGGTCGCGGATGGTGGCGTCGACCCATTCGGCATTGAGGAACTGGCCCCCTTCCAGGGCGCGAATGAACAGGCCGGCCGCGACGAAGACGGCGATCAGGATGCTGCCGCGGATCAGGAGGCTGGTGCGCGTGGGGGCGGCTTTAGGAGGCACGTGCCGTTCCCTCAGTCCCGCCGGGCCGAAATCTCGTCCGCCGTCGGGACGATGCGTCGCCGTTGCAGCCACATGACGCCGATGAGGTCGAAGAGCCCGACCCACAGGCGGTCGAAGACGCCGTATTTGGTGCGCCCCTTCATGCGGTGCCGATGGTTGACGGGAACCGATACCACCGTGCCGCCGGCCCGCATCATCAGGGCCGGCAGGAAGCGGTGCATGTGATCGAAGCGCGGCATCGCCAGGAAGGCCGATCGCGTGAACGCCTTGAGCCCGCAGCCGGTATCCGGCGTGCCGTCGCCGAGCAGGGTGCGGCGCACGCCGTTGGCGATGCGCGAGGACAGGCGCTTGACCACGGTGTCGCGGCGCTTGGCGCGATGGCCGGCGACCAGCAGGCGGTCGGGGTCCGGCGATTCCTGCAATTGTTTCACCAGGGCGGCGATGTCGGCCGGGTCGTTCTGGCCGTCGCCGTCCAGCGTGGCGATGGTCCGCCCGCGGGCGGCTTCGATGCCGGTGGCGATGGCGGCGCTCTGGCCGGCGCGGGCGCGGTGGCGCAACACCCTCAAGCGCGGGAAGCGGCCAAGCGCGTCGGCCAACAGGCCGGGCGTCGCGTCGTCGCTGCAGTCGTCGACGTAGACCAGTTCGAAGTCGAACCGGCCGTTCAGCGCCGCGCACACTTCCAGGATCAGCGGGACGACGTTCTCGGATTCATTGTGGACCGGTACCACGACGGAAAGCTCCGGTGCCGCCACCCTTGGCACGCCGCCTTCGTTCTTCGGCTCTGTCAGGCTCGTTCCGCTCATCGTCCGCGCGCATTTCCACCCTGCCACCGCTTCCGCGGCGGCCTTTTTGTGTCCCGCTTATGGCATAGGCCGGTGGACGCGGCAACGCCCTTCGCCCGGGCGCCCACGCGGGGGATGGCCCTCCTCTTGCGCCAATCCTTTGACGAAGAGGCCAAAAAGCCCGTATTGACTAGGATCGATGCCCGCTTGGGTGAGCCCGATGACGAAGCGCCCGCCGACCAGCCGTCTGACCATCAGCCGGGTCCTCATGCGGGCCCGGCGGACGATCCGCAACGATCAGCTGATCCTGGCCATCCTGGCGATTATCGTCGGCGGCCTGTCGGCCGGGGCGATCATCCTGTTTCGCGAGGCCATCGCCCTGGTCCAGGGCGTTTTCTACGGCACCACCAGCCCGCGCCTGGTCGAGCACGTGATGACCCTTCCGTGGTGGTGGGTGCTGGCGGCGCCGACGGCGGGAGGGCTGTTGGTCGGCCTGCTGTTCCGCTTCGTGATCCGGCGCCGGCGGCCGTCGAATGTTGCCGACGTCATCGCCGCCAATGCCTTTCGCAGCGGGCGGATGTCGCTGCGGCGCGGCCTGAAGACGGCTCTGGTCGACGCCGTCTCCATCGGCGTCGGGGCTTCGGTCGGGCGCGAGGGGCCGGCCGTTCACCTGGGCGCGGCGCTCGGCGGCTGGTTGGCGAAGAACCTGCGCCTGACGCGCATGCTGGCCCGCACCGTGATGGGTTGCGGGGTGGCGGCGGCGGTGGCGGCATCCTTCAACGCGCCGATCACCGGCGCGCTGTTCGCCAACGAGGTGGTCATCGGCTCCTACGGCCTCAGCTCGTTTGCCCCCATCGTGCTGGCCAGCGTGGTGGGAACCATGGCGTCGCGCGCCTATTTCGGCGACTTCCCGGCCTTCATCATCGCCCAGCACCCGGGCGTCTCGCTGGGCGAGATCCCCGCCTTCCTGGTGTTGGGCGTCCTTTCGGCGGTAGCCGCCATCGCTTTCATCCGCGGCACAGCGGCGGTCCAGGACGGGGTGCAACGCCTGCCGGGGCCGGTGTGGCTGCGCCCGATGGCCGGCGGCTTCCTGGTCGGCGCCATCGCGCTCGTGGTGCCCCAGGTCCTCGGCCTCGGCTACGGGGTGACCGACGACGCGATGCGGGGGATGCTGCCGCTGGCCGTTCTGGCTGCCGCCTTCGTCGGCAAGCTGCTGGCGACCATCCTCAGCATCGGCTTCGGTTTCGCCGGCGGCGTGTTCAGCCCGTCGCTGGTCATCGGCGCCATGCTCGGCGGCGCCTACGGCACCCTGATCACGCAACTTGTTCCCAGCCTGTCGTCGGGGGCCGATTCCTACACCGTCGTCGGCATGGGGGCGGTCGCCGCCGCCGTGCTGGGCGCGCCCATCTCGACCACGCTGATCATCTTCGAGATGACCGGCGACTACGCCGTGACCCTGGCGGTGATGGTGGCGGTGGTGGTCTCCACGGTCATCACCAAGCAGGTCACCGGACATTCCCATTTCACCTTCCAGCTGGGGCGGCGCGGCATCGACCTCAAGGCCGGCTTCGAGGCGGCGTTGCTGCGCGGCATCCGGGTGCGCGACATCATGGAAGAAGCCTGCGTTACCGTGACGGAGGGGGTCCGCCTGCCGGAAATCCGTGCCCGGCTTCTTCAATCGCGGGTCGGCGAAGTGTTCGTGGTGCGCGGCGACGGCACCCTCTTGGGCACCATCACGTTGCAGGACCTGAGCGAGATGGCGTTCGATGCCGATTGCGACGACCTGATCACAGCCAGCGACGTCGCCCGCCTGCACCCCCCGATGCTGCCCGTCAACGCCGATCTACAAAGCGCGCTCACGGCCATGCACAATGCCGGCGAGGAACATATCGCGGTGGTCGATTCGATGGACACCGGAGTGCTGCGCGGCGTCGTTCACGAACGCGACGTGGTCGCCGCCTACAACCGGGCCCTGGTCGACAGCCGCCGCGAGGAACACGAATAGTTTCGGGGACACCATAATTTCGGGGACACCATACTTAATTCACCCTTCTTCGCCATGGGTAGCGACGAAACCTTCTGTGAATTAAGTATGGTGTCCCCGAAATTAGAGGTCCCGCTTCAGGCGGAGCCAGTCGTGACGGTCGCGGGAATGGATGACGCGCCGGCCGATCGTCATGTCGGCGGTCGTGCTGGACATGACGTCGATGGCGATATCGTCGCCGGCCTTGCCCTGGATGCGCACCTTGCGCATGAAATCGACCATGTCCTGCACGTTTTTGCCGCCGACGCCCATGATGATGTCGCCAGGTTTCACCCCGGCCGCCTCGGCGGGGCCGCCGGCCACGACGCGCGCGACCACGACGCGGCCCCCTGTCTCGCCCGTGTAAAGGCCGAGCCATGGCTGCGCCGGGCCGGACCGCCGGCCGTCCGTCAACAGGTCGGCCAGGATGGGCCTCAGGAGGTCGACGGGGATGAACATGTTGCCGGGCAGCGGCTCGCTGCCGACGACGGCGTTATGGACGAACAGCGAGCCGACGCCGAGCAGGGTTCCGTCGACGCCGATCAGGGCGGCGCCGCCGAAGCCGGCCAGGGGCGGCGACGTGAACAGCGCGTTCTCCAGCAGGTATTCCCAGTTGCCGGCGAAGTCGCGGCGGTCGACCACCAGCTGCGGCATCAAGGGGGTCGGTCCCAGGCGGGCGACCGCCAGCACGGTGTCGCCGACCTTGACCTCGGTCGAGCGGCCCAGGGCCAGCGGCCTGACCTTGAGCGGCAGCGCCGTGCGCACCAGGCCGAAGCCGGTTTCGTGGTCGTAGCCGACGACGGCGGCCGGTACCGGCCGGCCGTCCGGTCCGTAGACCGACACTTCCGCGGCTTCCAGAATCAGATAGCCAACGGTCAGCACCAGGCCGTTGCCGTCGATGACCATGCCGGTGCCGGTCCGTTGACGGCCCAGCGATTCGACGCTGCGGGCATCGGCCGGGATCTGGGCCTCGATGCCGACCACGGCTTCGATGACGCGCTGCACGTCTTCCTGGGTGAGGCCGTTGGCGGCAGCCGGAAAGGCAAGGCCGGCAATCATTCCCGCAACGAGGATTCCCAGGAACCGCACCGCCCGGCGGATGGGGGCGGAAATCTGCATCTGCGGTCCCTCCATAGGGATGGCTTCAGCGAATCAGGTGGGGATGACGGGGTGCGGTGAAAAGACCCCGGCCACGGACACTTCACCGCAGACAGCAGGCCGGCACGTGGCTATATATCCGTCCATGTCCGATCCCTTCGACTTCACCGACGATCCGGGTCCGGCCGTTGCCGCGCCGCCGCCCTATCTGGAGGGGCTCAACGACACCCAGCGCCAGGCCGTCGAAACCGTCGACGGCGCGCTTCTGGTGCTGGCCGGGGCGGGCACCGGCAAGACCCGCGTGCTGACAACGCGCCTTGCCCATATCCTGCTGACCGGCAAGGCCCGGCCGTGGGAGGTCATGGCCGTCACCTTCACCAACAAGGCGGCGCGCGAGATGCGCGAACGGGTGGCCGGTCTGCTGGGGCGTGAGGTCGAAGGCTGGTGGGTCGGCACCTTCCATGCCCTGGGCGCGCGCATCGTGCGCCGCCACGCCGAGGTCCTGGGCCTCACCCCCGCCTTCACCATCCTGGACGACGACGACCAGCTGCGCCTGATCCGCCAGTTGCTGGAAGCCCGGGGCATCGACGACAAGAAGACGCCCGGGCGCCTCGTTCTTTCCGCCATCCAGCGTTGGAAGGACCGCGGGCTGACGCCTTCCAAGGTGACGGCGGCGGAAGGTTCGGACGCCTGCGACGGCCATGGCCTCGACATCTATGGCGAGTACCAGGACCGCCTGAAGGCGCTGAACGCCTGCGACTTCGGCGACCTGCTTCTGCACTGCCTGACGCTGTTCACCGCCGAGCCGGAGGTTTTGGCCCACTATCGCCGGCAGTTCCGCTACATCCTGGTCGACGAGTACCAGGACACCAACGTCGCCCAGTACCTGTGGCTGCGCCTGCTGGCCGGCAACGACGGCAACCTGTGCTGCGTCGGCGACGACGACCAGTCGGTGTACTCGTGGCGTGGCGCGGAAATCGGCAACATCCTGCGCTTCGAGAAGGACTTTCCCGGCGCCCGCGTGGTCCGGCTGGAGCGCAACTACCGCTCGACGCCGCATATCCTGGGCGCCGCCTCCGGGCTGATCGCCCACAACGAGGGACGCCTGGGCAAGACGCTGTGGACCGAGGGTGACGAGGGCGACAAGGTGCTGGTCAACGGCGTCTGGGACGGCGAGGAGGAGGCCCGCTTCGTCGGCGACGAGATCGAATCGCTCCAGGCCAAGCAACACCCGCTGAACGAGATGGCCATCCTGGTGAGGGCCGGTTTCCAGACCCGCGAGTTCGAGGAACGGCTGATCACGCTGGGCATCCCCTATCGCGTCATCGGCGGCCAGCGGTTCTACGAGCGCCAGGAAATCCGGGATGCCATCGCTTATCTTCGCGTCGTCGCCCAGCCGGCCGACGACCTGGCCTTCGAGCGCATCGTCAACGTGCCGAAGCGCGGCATCGGCGCCTCCACGTTGCAGGCCGTCCACGTGCTGGCCCGTGTCCAGGGCGTGCCGCTGACCCGCGCGGTCGAGGACATCGTCGCCACCGACGAGTTGAAGCCCAAGGCGCGGGCCACGCTGGCGGCGCTGCTCAATGATTTCGAGCGCTGGCGCGGCCTGCTTTCCACCATGGACGCCGCCGATCTCACCGCCCAGGTGCTGGACGAATCGGGCTACACGGCAATGTGGAAGCAAAGCCGTGCCCCCGACGCCGCCGGACGACTGGAGAACTTGAAGGAAATGGTCGCCGCCATCGGCGAGTTCGAAAACCTGGGCGGCTTCCTGGAGCACGTCAGCCTGGTCATGGAAAACGACGAGTCGACGGCCGACGACAAGGTCAGCCTGATGACGCTGCACGGTGCCAAGGGGCTGGAATTCGACACCGTCTTCCTGCCGGGCTGGGAGGAGGGGCTGTTCCCCCATCAGCGGGCGCTGGACGAAAGCGGCACCGGCGGGCTGGAGGAGGAGCGGCGCCTGGCCTATGTCGGGCTGACCCGGGCCCGGCAGCGCGCCATCGTCAGCTTCGCCGCCAACCGGCGGGTCTATGGCCAGTGGCAAAGCGCCATTCCGTCGCGTTTCGTCGACGAACTGCCGCCCGAGCATGTCGCCGCCAAGGCCGCCCCCGGCCTTTACAAGGGGGGTGGCGGCTTCGCCGCGAGCGGCGGTTTCGGTGCCGGCAACGGCTGGCCGCGCCGCCGCGCCGCCGCGCCGTTGATCGAGGATGTCGCCTGGAGCATCCAGCCGGCGACGGCGGCGGCGAGCCGCTTTGCCGTCGGCCAGCGGGTTTTCCATCAGAAATTCGGCTATGGCCGTATCGCCGCCATCGACGGCAACAAGCTCGACATCGCCTTCGAGAAGGCCGGCGACAAGAAGGTGATTGACAGCTTCGTCGAGGCCGTTTAACGCCCGTGGCCGCCTCAACCGGGGACGCATCGATGACCTCCCAACCTGCCGTCTGGCGCCTTTCACTGATTGTGCCGCGCCATGCCGCCGAAGTCTTCGCCGAGGCCCTCGAAAGCCTGTCGGGCGCGGTGATCTGGCCGATGATCGAGGACCTGACCACCGCCGAGATCCGTCTCGACGCCTTCCTGGCCGACGAGCCCGATGGGAACGCCGTGCGCCAAGCCATCGAGGGGGCCGCCGCCGCCTGCGCCGTGGCGCCGCCCCAGCCCGACATCGTATGGTTGCCGCCGCACGACTGGTTGGACGAGAACCGCCGGGCCTTCGAGCCTTTTACAGTCGGCCGCTATTTTGTTCATGGCTCGGACTTCGCGGGGCCGCTGCCGGCCGGGCGCCTTCCGCTCGAGGTCGATGCCGGGCTGGCCTTCGGGTCCGGCCGCCACGAAAGCACCGCCGGCTGCCTCAAGGCGCTCGACGGCCTGGCGCACAAGTCCATCCGCCGCATCCTCGACATGGGCTGCGGCTCGGGGATCCTGGCCATCGCCGCCGCCCACACCTGGCCGGCCCGCGTGCTGGCCAGCGATGTCGACCCGGCGGCGGTACGCGTCGCCGCCGCCAATGCGCACGCCAACGGCGTCGCCTCGCGGGTGCGGGTGGTCTTAAGCGACGGGTACGCGGCGCGCGAGATCCGCCACCGCCGCCCGTACGACCTGATCGTCGCCAACATCCTGGCCAAGCCGTTGCGGCGCATGGCGCCCGATCTGGCCCGCAACTTAAAGCCCGGCGGCTTCGCGGTGCTGGCTGGCTTCATCGTCGGCGATGCGGGGATGGTGCTTGACGCCCACCGCCAGGCCGGACTGGCCCTGGCCTCTCACGTCGACGTCGGCGGCTGGCGCACCTTGGTGCTGCACCGGCCGCGGCACGACGGATAGGCGCCTCAGCGCAACTCGGCCCGCGCGCCCAAGTAGATGCCGGCCATGATGATCGGGGCGCCGGCCAGGGTGGCCAGCGGAATGGCCTCGCCGAAATAGATCAGCCCGAGTGCCGAGGCGAGGATGGGTTCGCCCAGCAGGCAGACGGCGATGAAGGCCGGATTGAACAGTTTGAGCGCCCAGTTGTAGCCGCTGTGGCCGATCACCTGCGAAATCAACCCCATGCCGATCATGGCGCCATAGGTCATCGGGGTGAGGCCCACCACCGGAAGACCCAGCGCCAGGACCAGCGTCCACAGCAGCACCGCCGCGCCGCCGTAACAGAGCGCGACGTAGGAGATGAGCGAGATCCCCCGCTGGCGGGCCAGCCGGCCCATCATCAGATAGCCGGCGGCGCACATGCCGCCCAGCACGGCCAGCCCGTCGCCGGCAAGCGAGCCCGATCCGTCCCCGGCGCTGCCCCAGGCGATGATGGCGCAACCGGCCACGGAAAGGGCGACGCTGGCGGCCACCAGGCCGCCCGGCCGCCGTCGGGTGATGAGCGCGGTAACGAGCGCAATCCACACCGGGTTCAGGGTCACCAAAACCGTGCTGTTGGCGATCGATGTCTGGCCGAGCGAGGCGATCCAGGTGATGAAATGAAGCGCCAGGAAGACGCCGGCGCCGAGGCTGGCCAGGACGGTGCGTCGATCGAGGGCGGCCAGTTCCCGTCGGCGCAGGGCGAAGGCCATCGGCACCACGACCAGCGCCGCCGTGCCCACCCGAAAGGCCGAGATGACAAACGGATGGGCGTCGGCCAGGCGCACGAAGATCGAGCCGTGCGAGACGGCGGCCAGCGCCACCGCCAGGACGGCGATGGCGGCGGCGGCCGATGGCGGGGCGGAAGAGACGGTCATGCGCTGCGGTCTTTCGGCGTGGGTCGACGGACCTAATCATTTCGCGGGGCTCGCGGTCAACTCCGGCATCGCCCGCTCCGCTGGTTCTGATAGCGTTTCGCAGACGGGGGGTTGCGTCACCCTGCCGCCCTTGCTATTGAGCGGCGGTTTTCGCGCACCCCCTGATGTCAAAAGGCTCCGGCCATGCAACAGCTTCGTTTCGGAATCCCCAAGGGCAGCCTCGAAGAGGCCACCATCGACCTGTTCGGCCAGGCCGGCTGGAAGATCAGCGGGCGTTCGCGCAACTATTTCCCGGCCATCGACGACGACGAGATGACCTGCGCCTTGGTGCGCTCGCAGGAAATGGGGCCGACGGTGGCCAGCGGCGCACTCGATTGCGGGCTGACCGGGCTCGACTGGGTGATGGAAACCGAAGCCGACGTCGAGACGGTCTGCGATCTTGTCTATTCGCGGGCCTCCGACAAGCCGGCCCGCTGGGTGCTGATCGTCGATCGCGAGTCGCCGATCAAGGGCGTCGAGGACCTGCAGGGCAAGAAGGTGGTGACCGAGCTGGTCGGCTTCACCAAGCGCTATCTGACCGAGCGAGGCATCGATGCCAAGGTCGACTTCTCGTGGGGCGCCACCGAGGGCAAGGTGGTGCAGGGGTTGGCCGATGCCGCCATCGAGATCACCGAGACCGGCAGCACGATTAGGGCGCATGGGCTTCGCATCGTCTGCGATCTTCTGCACACCCACACCGTGCTGATCGCCAACAAAGAGGCGCTGAAGGACCCCTTCAAGAAGAACAAGATCGAGCAGGTGGCGCTGCTGCTCACCGCCGCGCTGGCGGCCCGCCACAAGGTGCTGCTCAAGATGAACGCGCCGGTCGCCAGGCTGGATGCGATTGTCGCCGTGCTGCCCGCCCTGAATTCGCCCACCGTCAACCAACTGACCGACGAGAAGTGGGTGGCCGTGGAAACCGTGGTCGACCGCGACGAGGTGCGCGAACTCATCCCCAAGCTTCGGGCCAACGGCGCCGAAGGCATCCTGGAACTCGACATCCGGAAGCTCTGCTAAAATTTCGGGGACACCATATTTAATTCAACGAAGAATTAAATATGGTGTCCCCGAAATTACTCAGTCCATCAGCACCGACGGCAGCCACAGGGTAAGCTCCGGCACCAGCGTGATGGCGAGGAGCGTCAGCAGGTTGGCAAGCAGGAAGGGAAGTGCGGCGCGGAAGATGGCGCCGATTTCCAGGTGCGAGATCGCCGAGCAGACGTTGAGGCACATGCCGACCGGGGGCGTCACCAGCCCCACCGCCAGCCCGGTGATCATGATGGCGCCGAACTGGATGGGCGAGACCCCCATGGCGGCGAGGCCGGGCAGGAACACCGGCGTCAGGAGCAGGATGGCCGGGCTGACGTCGATGAAGGTTCCGATGACCAGAATCACCACGTCGACGATCAACAGTACGGCCAGGGGCGGCAGGTCGAGTCCGGCGATCAAGGCGCCGACCGCTTCCGGCACATGTTCGAGCGCCAGGATCCAGATGTAGATGCTGGAAAAGGCGATGATGATCATCACGTTGGCGCTGGTCAGGATGGCTTCCTTGAGCAGCCCCGGCACCTGCCTGAATTTCAGCGAGCCGTACCAGAACAACCCGATCAACAGCGCATAGGCGGCGCCGACGGCCGCCGATTCCGTGGCGGTGACCACACCGATGACGACGGAACCCACCACGAACACCGGCATCAACAGCGCCGGGATGCCTTGGGACGTGCGGCGGGTAACCTCGCGCAGCGACAGCGGCACCTCCTCGACCGGATAGCCGCGCCACACCGACACGGCGTACGTGATCGTCAGCATCAGGACCCCGATCAGCACGCCGGGGATGAGGCCGCCCAGGAACAGCCGGCCGACCGATTCCTCTGCGATGAAGGCGTAAATCACCATGGGAATGCTGGGCGGGATGATCATGCCCATGGTCGAGGAGGCCACGGTGATGCCGGAGGCGAACTCGCGCGAGTAGCCCTTGCGCTCCATTTCCGGGATCAGCACGGCGCCGATCGAGGCGGTATCGGAAACCGAGGAGCCCGAGATGCCGCCGAACACCATACTGGCCAGCACGTTGACCTGGGCCAGTCCGCCGCGCATGCGGCCGACGAAAACCATGCAGAAATCGATCAGCCGCGCGGTCAGGCCGCCCTGGTTCATCAAAAGGCCCATCAGCACGAACAGCGGCAGGGCGATCATCAGGTATGAGTCCATGCCGGAGTAGACACGCTGCGGCAAGATGGACAGCAACTCGGGATGGTGGAACACGAAGTAGAGTCCGCCGGAGAGCCCGAGCGCGTAGGCGATGGGCATGCCGATGGCGAGGCAGATGACGAAACTTGCCAAGAGGAGGGCCATCGACGCCTCCTATCGCAGGGCCCGCAGACGGCCGACGAGGGCGGCCATGCGGGTCAGGCAGAACACGATGACGAAGACGCAGCCGATCGGGATCGCCACCTGAACGATCCCTTGCGGGATGTTGAGGACAGGGACCTCGAAAGCCCCCACCGCCGCGATCCACTCGGCGCTGAACCACAGCAGGCAGGCGTGCAGCGCCAGCACCAGCAACAGGGCCAGGATGTCGACCAGCAGGCCCAGCCGCCGCGGCAGGGCCTCGACGAGGATTCCGATTCTAATATGCTGCCCGGTGGCGATCGACACGGCGGCGCCCAGTGCCGTGGTGTAGATGAACAGGTGCGTGGTCAATTCGTTGCCGCCGATGATGGTGGTGTTGAAGACATAGCGCAACACGACGAGGGTGACGACGAGCAGCGCCAGCACGAGGAAGCAGGCGGTCACCACGGCAACCAGGCCGCGGGTCAACAGGCGGTCGATGCGTTCCAGTCGGCCCATGGCAATGGCGCTCCTGGCAAGGTCTCGAAGAAGTGGCGGCCGGCCGCAACCGGCCGCCATTAAGGAACCGAGGCTTACTTCTTCTTGGCCGCGGCCAGGACTTCGTTGATCTCGGCCTCGCTGAAGGCGCCCTGCTGGACGTAATGGGTCCATACCGGCTTCACCTTGGCGACGAAGTTGGCGCGATTCTGGGCGGTGATGGCGTTGACCTTGAGCTTCCCTTCAAGGGTCTTCAGGTAATCGGTCTCCGAGGCCAGCCAATGGGTGTCGCTCCACTCCATGGCCTTGCGCGACGAGGCGTCGAAAGCGGCCTTCAAATCGGCCGGCAGGCCTTCGTACCACTTGAGACTGACGAACAGCGGGTCGGGATGAATCTGGTAGTTCACCAGGCTCATGTATTTCTGAACCTCGTAGAACTTCATCTCGACGATGTTGGAACAGGGGTTTTCCTGGCCGTCCACCACGCCGGTCTTCAGCGCCATGTAGGTTTCGCCGTAAGGCACCGACTGCGGGCTGGCGTCCAGGGCCTTGATGGTCTGGACGATCGAATCGATGGGCGGCGTGCGGAGCTTGAGCCCCTTGACGTCATCCACCGTCTCGATCGGCCGCTTGTCGGTGGTGAACTGACGGAAGCCGCCGGCAACCCCGGTGGCCGGAATGTGGAAGCCGTTCGCCTTGGAGGCGGCGGCAATCCGCTGGCCGACCGGGCCGCGCATGGCGGCCAGAACCGAATCGGTGTCCTGGAACAGGAAGGGCAGGGTGTAGATGAGGAACTTCGGGTTGGCCTTGGCGAATTGGCTGCCGCGGGTGCCCTGAAGATTGCCCACCTTGACCATGTCCATCAGCTCGGACTCGTTGCCGAGGACGCCGGCGCCGAAAAGCTCGACCTTGATGCGGCCGCTGGTCGCCTTTTCCAGGTCTTCCTTGAACAGTTCCATGGACTTGTGGCGCACGCTGGTCAGCGGCTGCGCGTGGGCGAACTTGAAGACGTAGGCGTCGGCGGCGGCTGCCGGTGCCGTTCCCGCTGTCCCCATGAGGGCGGCGCACGCTGCCGCCAGGGTGACGCTGATGACGTGACGTTTCATGGCGTGACCTCCTTGCTGTGATTGATCTTCCCTCGCGACGGTCAGCCGCGGCGGCTTCTTTGTTCCGTATTCGGAACTATGTTTCGTTTTCCAAATTCTAGGAGATCCCAGCAGATAAGGCAATATTATAACATCTCTTGTGTCGATTGTCGGCATGGAACCCGGGAGGGCCGAAAGCGGTTATGGCCCCGCTTCGAGGACAGGTGGTTCTCGGGCGCGTATTTTTGCGGGCGTCCGAAACGCCCTCACGCGAGGGACATGCCATGATCGACGGGAAAACCGTTTCATTGGCCGCGGCGAGGTTCGCGGTCGTGGCCGTATGCCTGATGGCGGCGGCGTGCCAGACGGGCCCGGTCGACAAGGGCGGCCGCGGCGTCCGCCTGTCGGAATGGAGGGCGATCGAGGTCGCCGACGTCGATCTCAACCTTCCCCTTCTCATTCCCGTCAAGGTCACCGCAGCGGAGTATCAGAACCGCGACAACCAGATCAACCATCACCGCATGGAACTCGACGGCGGCAAAGGCATCATCGTGACCGAGCACTTTCCGACCGCCTGGTACAGCGAGGCCACCGAAAAACGCATGGGCGACCTCGATGTATTCAAGGTGGCGCTGGCCAGGCGGTTCGAGCGGACCTTCGCCGAGGTCGGCGAGATCCGCGAAGTCGTCCACGGCAGCCGGAAGGCCATCGGCTATTCAGCCGACGTCGACATCACCGATCCCGGCCGTGGCAAGTGCTTCTTCGCGGTGGCGGCCTATCGGCTGAAGCCGAGCACCGGCTACGGCAACGATCCCGGCAACGTCGACACGGTGGTGACGATCAGCTATTGCGACGTCGACGGGCAGGTGCCAGACTTTTCGCGGGCGCTGGAGAACGTCGCCGTGGTCACCAACCACGACGCCTTCGCAGAGGCCTTGGTGGAGAAGTGATCCGGCCTCAGTGGTAATGCACCGCCAGCCAGACGGTGGTTCGGTCTTCGGCGGTCCATTCGACGCGGTGGCGGGTGCCGGCCGGGATCATCAGCCAGTCGCCGGGGGCGAGGGGACGGGCCGCCGCCTCGCCTTCGAAGGAAAGCCTCGCGGCGCCGGTCAGTAGCGCCACCCATTCGTGGCGCTCGCCAACCAGCCATTCGCCGGCCGGCGTCGTCTGGCCGGTCGAGACGATGCGCTCGATGGTGACGCCCTCGTTCCCGGCCAGCCGCTCGAACACTTCCTCGGGCAAGCGGCCGGGCAGACCGGCGAACAGGTTTCCCGCCTTTTCCATCATCGGCTTCCTCCCGCCCCCGCGGCAAGCGCGGCATAGGCCACCGCCACCTCGCCGCCGGCCCCGGCGTTGGCGGCGATCAGCGCGGTATTGGCGGCGAGGCTGTGTCCGTCGGTGATCTCGGCGACGCGAGACAGCAGCCAAGGCGTCAGCCGCTTGCCGGCGACGCCGACCGCCTCCGCCTCGGCCAATGCCACCGCCACCGCCTTTTCCATGACCTCGGGCGGCAGGGCGACGGCGGCCGGCGGCGGGTTGGCGATGACGAGCCCGCTCGTCAACCCCAGCCGCCAATGGGCGTCGGCGAACGCAGCCGCTTCCCTGGCCGTCGCCGCCCGGCGCGGCGCCGGAAATCCGCTGTCCGCCGCCCAGAAGGCGGGGAAGACGTCGGTCGCCAGCCCGATCACCGGTACGCCCCGGGTTTCCAGCACTTCGAGCGTGGCGCCGATGTCCAATATCGCCTTGGCGCCCGAACAGATGACGGCCACCGGGAAGCGGGCCAGGGCATCGAGGTCGGCCGAGACGTCGAAGCTGGCCCCGGCGCCGCGATGGACGCCGCCGATGCCGCCGGTGGCGAAGACGCGGATGCCGGCCAGATGGGCGCAAAACATGGTGGCAGCCACCGTGGTGGCGCCGCTGCCGCCCCCGGCGATCAGGGCGCCCAGGTCGGCGAGGCTCGTTTTCTCGACCGCCGGGTCCTCGGCCAGCCGCTCGATGGCGGCGGCATCGAGGCCGACCCGGATACGCCCGCCGATGACGGCGATGGTGGCAGGCTGGGCATCGGCGGCACGCACCGCCGCTTCGGCGGCTCGCGCGGTCTCGACATTTAGGGGCTTCGGCAGGCCGTGGGCGATCAAGGTGGATTCGAGCGCCACCACCGGCTGTCCCGCCGCCAACGCCTCGGCCACCTCGGGGTGAAGGGTGAGGTCGGGATGCATGGGCGGAGCCTAGCACAGGATGCGCCCGCGATTGAGAGGGAAAACTCCGAGCTTTCCTCGCAGGGCGGGCCGAAAAGGCGTATAATGTTTAGGGTCAAACGTTCATGACCCGAAGGAGGGTCAAGTCATGAAAAGCCGTGTCCTCAAGGGGCTCCTCCCCTGGTCCGGACTCGGCGTGGGTGCGCTGGCCATCGGCGGCTACTTCTGCGGCCACGCGGAAACGGCCGTCTGTCTCCTTGCCTGCGCCGTCTTCGTCATCGGGATGGGTGTTCTCGCGTTCGTCGGGCTGGTGGCCCTGTCGTGGCTGCCGAATGGGCTGGCTCTCGTGATCAGCCGGTTCGGCCCGCCGCCGGCCTTGGGCTAGCCGTCGCCGGGGCAATCGTCACCGGCGTTACCGTCCAGCCGCCCACCGCCGGCCGGAAGCGGACGGGTACGGCGTTGCCGATGACGCCGACATCGCCGCCCGCTACCCGCAGCAGCCGGCTCAGCGCATGGAAGATGCCGCCGTGCGCCACCATCACCGCCGGGCCGGCGCCGGTCAGCGCGAAGAAGCGGGCGAGCGCGCCTTCCACCCGTGCCAGATAGGCTTCCAACGACTCTCCGCCCGGTGGCTGCGGGTGGCCAAGATCGGCCGGAAACACGCCACCCTCCCATTCCCCCCAATCACGCTCGCGCAAATCCCGGATGACGGTGACCGGCAGACGGTGCGGGGCCGCGATCAGGCTGGCCGTGTCATGGGCGCGCTTCAAGGGGCTCGAACAGACGGCCCGCAGCGGTTCGCCGGCCAGGATTTCGGCGGCGGCGGCGGCTTCACGGACGCCGGTTTTGGTCAAGGCCACGTCGGTGGAACCGGCCAGGATGCCCCGGACGTTGAATTCGGTCTGGCCGTGGCGGACGAACAGGAAGGGCGTATCAGCGGGCATGATTGGCGATGATGGCGGTCTCGACGTCGCGGGTCGCGCAATAGGTTTCAAGCGTTCCGGCGGCCCACGCGAGCGAGGCCTCCAGCCCGGGGTCGCCGTCAAAGGCGATGACGGTCATGAACAGCCGGGTGGTGGCGAGCGTCACCTTGCTGCGCGCGCTGTCGCTGGTCGGGCTGCCGAAGGGGCCTTCGGCGTCGGCCAGCACCGGCAGCGCTTCGAGGTTCATCGGCCCCCGCCCGATGGCTTCGTACGTTTCGCCCGGCCCGGCCCGGCGGAACACTACGGGCGGCGCAATCCTGTCGGCGTCGAACATGCCGACCGAATGGCCGGTGGTGAGCGAGATCAGATTGTTGGTGTCGACCGCCGTGTTGATGCGATAGATGCCCTGGCCCTTGACGAGGCGGCGCATCAGGGCTTCCGAGGATACCCGATAGCGGGCCGGGTCCTTGCCGAAGGCGCGATAAGCCCGCCTCGCGGCGGCGATCTGCGGCACGTCGGAAACCTGTCGGCCAGCCAACTCGGCAGCGCGCCTGGCGGTTTCGGCGTCGAGCGCCGCGGCCAGGGCGGTATCGGCTTCGGCGACGGCAACCGCGCAGGCGACGCAGCCCAGCGCCACGCGCACTCCGGCTTCGGCGAATTCCTCGGAAATGGTGATCGGGATCATGGCGGAAGGTCGCGGACTGTTCGGATGCAAGGCCGCCACTCTAGGCGCGAGGCCGGCCGGCGGCAAAGGGGTTTTGACGTCAGCCCACCGAAGTCAGGTTGCGGCCACCTTCCTTGCTGCGGTAAAGCAGGGCGTCGGCCCGCCTGAAGGCGCTGTCGGCGTTGTCCTCGCGGGTCGCCAGGGTGGCGCCGAAGGAGGCGGTGACCGACAGCGTCTGTCCGTCGAGCCTGACCGACGATGCGGCGACGAGGGCACGGAAGCGCTCGGTGATGGCGGTCAGGGCTTCGACGTCGCCGACGTTGGGAAGGCAAAGAAGAAATTCCTCGCCGCCCCACCGCCCGAGGAAGTCGAAGGAGCGGACGGCGCCCTGCAGGGTTTTCGAGACCATCAGCAGGACCTCGTCACCGATGGCGTGCCCATAAGCGTCGTTGATCTCCTTGAAGCGGTCGATGTCGCACAGCACCAGGGCGAACGGCCACCTGTAGCGGGCCATTTCCTCGAAACGGCCACGCACCGTGATCTCGATGTGGCGGCGGTTGCCGACCTTGGTCAGCGGGTCGATGAGGCTTTCCTCGATCAGCCGGTCGACGCTCTCCAAGGCCGCCATCTTGACGCTGTTGTCGGAGAAAACCTCCACCGCGCCGACGATGCGGCCGGCGACGTCGCGCAGCGCCGAGACCTTGGCCTCGACCGAAACGCGGTGTCCTGCCTTGTGGTGCAGGTACATGTCGGTGGTGCGCGGCAGCCCGTCTGCCAGGGTGGCGGCCAACGGGCAGCCTTCCTCGCACAGGGCTTTGCCCTTACCGTCGATGTGGCAGAGGATGTTGTCGGCGCAGCAATGACCCAGAACGTCGCCGGTGTCGTATCCGCTGATCTGCTCGGCGCCCTTGTTCCACAAGACGATGCGGCGCTCGGCATCGACGAAGTAGACGCCATCGACGATGGTATCCAGCACGTCGCGATAGATTTCGGGCTTGAGAGTCCCCTCCGGCGGCTTCGGCATCTTCCCCCCTCTATTCGGAATTGCCTGCGACCTTATATGGCATGTGGGAATGCCGGGGCGGAAAGTCCATCCGGCGGCGGGGGGCTCGCCTCCGCTCAGCCGGTTTTGCCGTCGACGCGGGGGCGAAAGATCATCGGCCCATAGATGGCGAGGAAGAGGACGAAGGCTCCCGTCCACAGCAGGCCCGAGGCGATGAGCAGCGGCCAATAAAGATCCGGAGCCAGGGGCGCGGCGATGCGCAACGGGGCGACCGCCAAGACCATGACGTAGAGGATTGCGGTGGCCGGGCCGGCGGTCAGCGTGCGGCCAGTGTGGCCCATCGTGGCGCGCGTCATAACCGCCAGGATCATGGTGGCCATGGCCCCCGCGGTCAGCGCGTGGATGGCGGCCGAGACCGGAATGGCCGGCCACAGTCCGGCGGCGCCGACCAGCAGCAGGCCGACCGGCACCCACAGGTAACCCAGGTGCAGCACCCACACCAGTGGTTCGGCGCCGGTGCGCCAGCCGCGCCAGCGGGCCAAGCGGACGGCATGAAGAAGCCCGGCGGCCAACGCGGCGACGGTGGTGGCGATGTGATCGGGCCAGACGGTCCACAGCACCGCCCACAGCAGGGTGACGGCCATGGCCGCGCCGTCGAACTTCGTGAACGGGGCGGGCAGCGCGGTTTCGCCGCGCGTGGAAAGCCAATTGCGGGTGAAGTTGGGGATGATGCGCCCGCCGATCAGCCCGATCATCATGGTCACCATGGCGATGGCCAGGCGCCAGCCGGCGGCGGCGGTGTCGGCCCAGCCCAGCGCCTCGGCATGGAAAAGCCCGCTGGCGGCGGCAAGAATGGTGAGCCCCACCGCCATCGGCAGGTTGCGCCAGTTGCGGCTGGCGACGATTTCCCGCGCGATGACGACGACGAGGGCCACCGGCAGGGCGAGGTCGAGGACGGCCGCCGCCCCCGGGCCGATGACGGCGGAAAAGGCCACGCCCACTCTTCCGGCCACCCACAGCAGGGCGAGGAGAACGAGCGGCAGCCCGTTGAGCGGCGGCCGGCCGGTCCAGCTCGGCACCGCCGTCAGCAGGAAGCCGGCGACGGCGGCGAAGACGAAGCCGAACAGCATCTCGTGGGCATGCCAGGTGACGGCGTCGAAGGCGCTGGGCAGGACGACCACTCCCGTCAGCACGGCCAGCCACAGCACGAGTGCCGCCGGCGCCCACGCCCCGGCGGCCAGGAAGAACGGCCGGAAGCCATGGGCGAACAGGAGGCCGCCCGAAGGCCGGTCGCCGGGCGAGGCGGGGCTCGGGGTGGGGCTGGACGGTGCGCTCATGACGGATCTCCGACTGGTGGGGTCGGACATTCATAACCGACGGCTTCGCGCCCCTCCTTGTCCGCGGTCAAGCGGCGGCGCGAAACCGTCGCCGCCCTGCGCACATGGGGCGGGTGCTGGATCGAATCAATGGAGTTGGCGATGGGGGAAGGGACGGGCGCGGCCGGACGGTTGGGCCGTCGGGAACGTCCGTTCCGTCCCGGACCCGTCGCCCGCCGCCGATGCGGGAACCGTTTGCACGAGGCGTTGAACGCGAAGGAAAAGCGCCGCGCTTTTTTCGGCCAGCGCCTGCAACGCGGGATCGATCTCCCCGTCCATCCCGGGGTCATGGGCCAATGGCCGGCCGGTCATGCCGCTCAGTTCTTTCCGCACTTTCGCCCACGTGGTCTCGCCGGCGAGGATGGCCTTCTGATAAAGAACCCAGGCGACAACCCACTGGATCCTCTCGCAAATCATGAACCGCAACTGGACGTCGTGCAGGTCCTTGCCCTTCGAACGGCGCAGGAAATCCTGCGCTTCTAGGGCCAGCGCGAGGGCTTCCTTTTCGATAGCCGGAAAAACTTTCATTTCGACGATCATGATCTAGGATAAGATAGGAGCCCGGGCCATCGGTCGCCATTTCCCTGTCGGAGGAGTGCCTGGTTCAAATGAACCGGTTTTCCCTTAAGGGCTAAACCCTAGGGATGGTTCCGTGGAACTTCCGATACCCGCCGGAGATTGATGCCGCATCGGGCGAAGGACGGAAGCGGGTGCAGGACGAAGGGCAAGTGCAGTTGGCGCGCGAACCGGAGAGACCCGTCGAGGCGGGCGCGGATCGCCCGGCCGATGACGGGCCTATCGACCGCGGCCGGATGCAAGTGATCCTCCTCGGGGCCATCCTGGTGCTTCTGGTGGTCGGTTTCGCCTTTGCCGCGCGTACCCTGCTGCTGCCGATCTTCCTCGCGCTCTTCCTGTCGATCCTGTTCGGGCCGTTCATGCAACGCCTGCGGCGATGGGGCATTCCGGAGGCCATCGGCGCCGCTCTCGTCGTTTTTATCATCGTCTCCGGGTGCGGCGCGGGCGTCTATTACCTTGCCGCTCCCGTGCAGTCCTGGATCGAGCGCGGCCCCTACATCCCCTATCAGACGCGCCAGAAGATCGAAATCCTGAGGAAAGGCGCCGAGGCGGCCACCAAAAGGGTCGAGGAGCTGGCCAAGACGGGCGCCGCGCCGTCTCTCGCCGCGCCGGCCGACCAGCAACCCCAAAAGCCGCCTGAACCGCCGGTCTCTTCGATCGTCCAGGAGGCCGGGGCCTTCCTTCTCGGCACCGCGACGTCGACGACGATCACCTTCCTTTCCCTGGTCGTGGTCCTTTATTTCATGCTGGCCGGCGGCCGCAGGACGGTGGAGGGCGTCATCCGCAGCCTCGACAGCGCCCAGTCGGCCCGCCAGATGGTCGGCCTGGTGTACGAGATGAACGCCCTCATCGCCCGCTACATCCGGGTCATCAGCCTCATCAATGTCGGCCTCGGCGCCTGCGCGGCGGGTGCTCTCGCGCTGGCGGGGTTTCCCAACGCGCTGCTATGGGGTTTCGTGGTCGGGCTCCTCAACTTCCTGCCCTTCGTCGGCCCCTTCCTCAGCATCACGTTCATCGCCGCCGTCGCCCTGCTGTCGTTCGACAGCTGGTCGGCCATCGTGCTGCCGCCGGTCATCGTGCTCGTCTTCCAGATCATCGAAAGCCATTTCGTCACCCCCGCCCTGGTCGGCCGGCGCCTGCTGCTCAATCCGATCGCGGTCATCCTCTCGATCCTGTTCTGGACGTGGATGTGGGGCCTCATCGGCGCCATCCTCGCGGTGCCGATCCTGGCGACCATGACGATCATCTGGACCCAGGGCGAACTGCGCCACGCGTTCTCCCGGCGTCTCAAATCGACGCCGGCCGAAGGTGGTCATTGATGGGGGAGAATGGTGGGCGCGGCTGGGATTGAACCAGCGACTTCTCGCGTGTGAGGCGAGCGCTCTCCCGCTGAGCTACGCGCCCGGGAAAGGCGGCCATATAAGGCCGCGGGGGTGCTCCTGTCAAGCAAGCGCCGCAAGGGCGGCGAGGCGGCGCGCGTCGGGTCAAAAGTTGGCTGGGGGGGCATTAGTGCCGCCCGGCTCCTTCGCTCTCTGCCGGCATGCGGAGCCTCGCCTCCTCGCCCTCGGCAAAGGCGCCGGTTTGCTCAAGCGTCATGCGTGCGCGATCCAGATCCTGCCAATCGATGGCGCGGGTATAGCGCTGCGCGTAGTCCAGCATCCGGATGAGCGGTGTCGCATGGCCGCTATGGGACAGCGCTTTTAGCGCTCCGAGATAGTCGGTGCGGTATGCGGTGGGGATGATGATGCGTTCTTGTCCCCCCGCGACAAGTTCGGCATTCATCATGATCCGCGCAGCGCGCCCATTGCCGTCGGTAAAAGGATGAACCTCGCTGATGAGGGCCATTGTGAAGACCGCCCTATGGAACGCCTCTCCGAGGCCCTGAAGGAAGTCGAACCCCTTTTCAAGCGTTCCGGCAACAAGATCCGGCGCAACGAAAACGGTGTTGCCGGCCCGGTTCGTCCTGGTCTTGAACACGCCGGGATTCTTTTCCGGCCGCGCCTCCATGAGGATGGTGTGGCGTCGGGACAAGAGCGCCAGAAACTCCGCGAAATCCGAAGGCGCAGTTCTCATTTCCTGCGGGTCGGACACGATACGGTATGTGCCGAGAATGTCATGGGCATCGTCGGGACGTTCCTGCGGGATGACGCCGCCGAAGACGATCTCCTCGGCCTCCTCGACACTGAACTCCGTGCCTTCGATGAAGTTGGAGAAATAGGCTTCGAAGAACGAAAGGTTGGCATTGGCCGCGCCCGTATGTTTCGCGACTGGCCGCGCGGCCGGAATGGTATCTCTAAGAGCTGCGAAGAGCGTTTCGAATAATCGGATGCGGTCGGGGTCGAACGGGTTTCCGGCGGCGCGCGCTTTTCCCACGGCGCTTTTTATTTCGGTGTCGCGGGTGCCGAGCAGGGTGCCGATCAACTCATCGAGTGCATCGAACTCCCGTTCAAGACCGAGTTGAGGCGCGATTGCACGCGCCTCGTCACGAAGGCGGTTCAAGGCGTCTTCGCCCTGTCGCCGGATGAGCGCATCGAGACGACGTTCCAATTCCCGGCGGGACAAGGTGCGGGCAATCCGCCCTCCCCGCTCCCGGGAGGGGCGTACATTTTCGAGATAGGCCCGTGCAGGCGATGCCAGGCGCGCACCGCCGATAAAGGGTCTGTCGCCTTCCTGCGGGCCTGGGCCTTTGCGCGGACGGAAGACGATGCCCGGCAGGACGACATCGCGCTTCTTGGCCGAAATCAGACAAACGGAACCGTCCGAAGCCGGTTGGTTCTCAAGCGCCGTCCGGTCGGTGATCAGGGCGTCGGGATAGTAGCCGGTAATAAGGTAGTACCAGTTGCGCCGTATCAGCCTTTCCGGCTGTTCCTCCAGATTTCGGGTATAGAGCCGGGAGCCGAGCTTGCGGAGCCGGCCGCGCGCCACGGCCTCGGAGACGGCTTTGGAAATCGCCGTGTCCGATACGAACACCTCCGGCATGGCGGCAACCGAAAATTCTGGCATTAAGCACTCCTCTCGAGGGCATTATGCAGAATTTTTGGGTTTTTATGAAGCAAAAACCTGAAAAAATGGGGTTTACTATGGATGGTTCGCTTTTTTTGGGTGCTAAGGGAGATGGCTTTCGATCATTTCCGAATTTTTGGGGTGTAAGTCAATCCGCGGCCGGCCCGGGGCCGGGGCGTTCCGCCAGTGCGGCGAGTGCCGCCGGCAGGTCCTCGATGCGGTCGATCACGGCGTCCGCCCCCATTTCCCGGACCGGGGTGCGCGAATAGCCGTAGGCGCAAAGGACGACCGGCATGCCGGCGCCGCGCGCGCAGGAGAGGTCGTTCAGGTGATCGCCGACCATCACTGCGCGGGCGGGCTCGACGCCGAGCGCCGCAATCGCCGCCAGCAGGTGGCCGGGGTGGGGCTTGCGCACGCCGGGGACGGCGTCGCCGCCGATGACCGCGCCGAAGAAGCGGGCGAGGCCCAGGCGGTCCAGGATCTCCACCGTGGCGGCCTGCGGCTTGTTGGTGCAAAGCGCGAGGTTGAGCCCGGCGTCGTGCAGCGTGGTCAGCGTCCCGATCGTCCCCGCGAAGGGGTGGGTGAGGGGGAAGCCGCAATTCTCGTAATCCTCGCCGAAGCGCGCCACCCAGCCGGCCAGCGCGTCCGCCGCGCCGCCGTCGGGCAGGCCGCCGGTGGCGGTAAAGGCGCGTTCCACCAGCTTGGGCACGCCGTCGCCGACCATGGCCTTGACGGCCTCGACCGTGAGCGGACCGCGCCCGGCTTCGGCGAGGGTGCGGTTGATCGCCGCCTGGAGGTCGGGGGCGCTGTCGATGAGGGTGCCGTCGAGGTCGAAGACGATGGCTTGCGGCCCGGGGCCGGGAAGGTGGTTCATCTGAAAAAATCCGAAACAACTTGTGACTTGGCGGGGCCGGCCCCGTGTGGCAAGGTCGCCCGGTTCACGAGAACCCGGTCTTTTAAACAACCGTCGTCCCATGACCAAGCAAAAAACCGCCGCCATCGTCCTTGCCGCGGGCCTCGGCACGCGCATGAAGTCCGCCCGGCCGAAAGTGCTGCACCGCCTGGCCGGCCGGCCGATGGTGCTCCACCTGACGGAGACGCTGGCCCGCTTCGCCCCCGAGAGAACCGTTGTCGTGATCGGAGCGGCCATGGAGGCGGTGGCCGAGGCGGTGGCGCCGCATCCGACCGTCATCCAGGAGCCGCGCCTCGGCACCGCGCACGCCGTATTGGCGGCGCGCGACGCCATGGAGGATTTCACGGGCGACGTGCTGATCCTTTACGGCGACACGCCGCTGATTAAGCCCGAGACGCTGGAAGCCATGCTGGCGGCCCGCCATCTGGACCCGCAGCCGGCCGTCGTCGTGCTGGGCTTCCAGCCGGCCGATCCCACCGACTACGGGCGGCTGATCGTTTCCGCCGACGGCACGCTCGAGGCCATCGTCGAGGCCAAGGAGGCGACGGCGGAAGAGCGCGCCATCGGGCTTTGCAATTCCGGCGTCATGGCCATCGATGGGGCGCGCCTGTTCGGCTGGCTGGAGAGGGTCGGCAACAAGAACGCCAAGGGCGAGTACTACCTGACCGACATCGTCGCGCTGGCCCGTGCCGATGGTTGCGCGTGCGCCTTCGTCGAGGCCGAGCCCGAGGAACTGCTGGGCGTCAATTCGCGCGCCGACCTCGCCGCCGCCGAGGCGGTGGTGCAGGGAAGGCTCCGGGCGCGGGCCATGGCCGAGGGCGCCACCCTGATCGATCCCGCCAGCGTCTTCTTTTCCGCCGATACAAAGCTCGGCAGGGACGTCACCGTCGGCCCCAACGTGGTGTTCGGGCCCGGCGTCACCGTCGGCGACGGAGTCGAGATCCTTTCCTTCACGTACATGGAACAGGCTTCCATCGCGGATGGCGCCCGCGTCGGCCCGTTCGCCCGCCTGCGGCCGGGGGCCAGGATCGGGGAAGACGCCCACATCGGCAACTTCGTCGAGATCAAGAACGCCGTCGTCGAAGCCGGCGCCAAGGTCAACCACCTGACCTACATCGGCGACGCCCGCATCGGTGCCAAGGCCAACATCGGGGCCGGCACCATCACCTGCAACTATGACGGCTTCTTCAAGGATCATACCGACATCGGGGCCGGCGCCTTCATCGGCTCCAACACCGCACTGATCGCGCCCGTGAAGGTCGGAGACGGCGCCATCGTCGGCGCCGGCAGCGTGATCACCAAGGACGTGCCGGCCGACGCCCTGGTGGTGACCCGGCCCGAACTGACGACCATCGGCGGTTGGGCGAAGCGCTTCCGCGCACGGCGCGCCGCCGAGAAGCAGGCAAGGCAGAAAAACAAGTAGGGGTGAACCAGCATGTGCGGCATCGTCGGCATCATCGGCAAGGGCGAGGTCGCCGATCTTCTGGTGGCCGGGTTGCGGCGCCTGGAATACCGGGGCTATGACTCGGCCGGCATCGCCACGCTTGTTGACGGCCGCATCGAGCGGCGCCGGGCAGAGGGCAAGCTGGTCAACCTGGAGGCCCGCCTCAAGGAAAAGCCGCTGCCGGGGCGGATCGGCATCGGTCATACCCGCTGGGCCACCCACGGCATCCCCAACGAGACCAACGCCCATCCGCACGCCACCGACCGGGTGGCGGTGGTACACAACGGCATCATCGAGAATTTCGTCGAGCTGAGGGCCGAGCTCAAGGCGCGCGGCTGCACGCTTGAATCCGAAACCGATACCGAGGTGGTCGCCCACCTGATCACCGGCTATCTCGAAGACGGCATGAAGCCGGCCGAGGCCACCCACGCGGCGCTGAACCGCCTGCAAGGCGCCTTCGCGCTCGGCATCATCTTCACGGGCGAGCACGACCTGATGATCGGCGCCCGGCGCGGCAGCCCGCTGGCCATCGGCTACGGCGACGGCGAGATGTTCATCGGCTCGGACGCCCTGGCGCTGGCGCCTTTGACCCAGCGCATCACCTATCTCGACGAGGGCGACTGGGCGGTCATCACCCAGGCCGGCGCCACCATCCACGATGCCGAGGGTCATGTGGTCAAACGTGAGATCCGGGCCACCGCGCTGTCCGGCGCGCTGATCGGCAAGGCCGGCTATCGCCACTTCATGCTCAAGGAGATCTACGAGCAGCCGCAGGTGATCGGCGACACCCTACGCTCCTACGTCAACCCGACGTCGCGCGACATCACCCTGCCCAGCCTGCCCGAGGCGCTGGTGACGGCGCCGCGCATCACGCTGGTGGCTTGCGGTACCGCGTTCTACGCCTGCATGGTCGCCAAGTACTGGCTGGAACGCATCGCCCGCCTGCCGGTCGAGGTCGACATCGCCTCGGAATTCCGCTACCGCGCCGCCGACATGCCCAAGGGCGGCGTCACGCTGGTGGTCTCGCAATCGGGAGAGACGGCCGACACCCTGGCCGCGCTGCGCTATGCCCGCGCCCAGGGCCAGCACATCATCGCCGTGGTCAACAGCCCGGAATCCACCATCGCCCGGGAAGCCGACACCGTGCTGCAAACGCTGGCCGGCCCCGAGATCGGGGTGGCATCGACCAAGGCCTTCACCACCCAGTTGACCGTCCTGGCCTGCCTGACGCTCGCCGTGGCGCGCGCCCGGGGCGCCCTGTCGGCGGCCGACGAGGGGCGCCTGGTCTCGGCGCTCATCGAGGTGCCGGCCCGCGCCGCCGACGTGCTCAATCACGACGAAAGGCTGCGCGACCTCGCCCAGGGCATGATCGAGGCCACGGACGTGCTGTACCTGGGGCGCGGCACCAGCTACCCGATCGCGCTCGAAGGCGCGCTCAAGCTCAAGGAAATCTCCTACATCCACGCCGAGGGCTACGCCGCCGGCGAGATGAAGCATGGGCCTATTGCATTGATCGACGAGACGGTGCCGGTCATCGTCATCGCCCCTTCGGACGAGCTGTTCGAGAAGACGGCGTCCAACGTCCAGGAGGTGGTGGCCAGGGGCGGGCGTGTCGTCTTCTTCGGCGACGCCGAGGGCATCGGCGGCCTGGGCGACATCGCCGCCACCTGCATCGCGCTGCCGGCGGTAGACCCCTTCGTCGCCCCCATCCTCTATTCCATCCCGGTGCAGCTCCTGGCCTACCACGTCGCCGTGCTCAAGGGCACCGATGTGGATCAGCCGCGCAACCTCGCCAAGAGCGTGACGGTGGAATAGGGGCCGCCGGAATGCGTTAAAGCGCCCGGAACATCACGTAGACGTCGACGAAGCCCAGGCGCGGGTGCTCGAAGGCGCCGGGCAGGGTGCCGGCAATGGAAAACCCCAGCCGTTGCCAAAGGCCGACGGCGCGTTCGTTCGTGCTGACCACGAAGTTGAACTGCATGGCCTTGAAACCGCGCCGCCTGGCGTGTTCCAGGGAATGCTCGCCCATCGCGCGGGCCACGCCCCGGCCCTGGGCGGCGGTGGCCGTCATGTAGCCGCAGTTGGCGACGTGCCGTCCGCCGCCCGGCTGGTTGGCGCGCATGTAGTAGGTGCCGAGGACCCGGCCTTCTTCCTCGGCCACGAACACCTCGTGGGCGGGCGAAAACCAGTAGGCCAGCGCTTCCTCCCTGGTGAGATCCGGCGACACAGCATAGGTTTCGCCGGCCCGCAGCGTCGGGCGGAGGGTGTCCCAAATCGGTTCTGCATCTTCCGGGCGGGCCAGGCGAATGATCATCGTCAAATCTCGGGACGGCGAGAAATCGGGTGAACCTTACCGGTTGCGTCGGCCCGCGCCAATCGCCGATCATAGCGGATCATGCCCGCTTCCGGCATCAAGGGAGATGAGGCTTTCGGGAAGGGACGCGGACGGAACATGGGGCGCTGGCTACGCAAGGCGGTGATCGTAGTGGCGCTGGTGGTGCTGGCCGGGCCGCCGGCCGGCCTTATCCTCTTTCGCGTGGTGCCGCCACCGATCACGCCGCTGATGGTCATCCGGCTTTTCGAGGGCGAAGGCCTGGACCGGGATTGGACGGGGCTTGAGGCCATTTCGCCCTACCTGCGCGCCGCGGTGATCGCCGCCGAGGACAACCTATTCTGCGAGCACCACGGCTTCGACGTCGGATCGATCCGCGACGCCTTTGAGGAATGGACGGACGGCGGACGGGCCCGCGGCGCCTCGACCATCTCCATGCAGACCAGCAAGAACCTGTTCCTGTGGCCCAGCCGCAACCCGGTGCGCAAGATCATGGAGGCCTACGTGACGGCGTGGCTGGAGGTGCTGTGGCCGAAGGATCGGATCATCGAGGTCTACCTCAACATCGCCGAATGGGGCCCCGGCATCTATGGGGCGGAGGCCGCCGCCCGGCACTACTTCCGCGTTTCGGCGGCCCGGCTCAGCCGTCAGCAGGCCGCCCGCCTGGCCGCCGTGCTGCCGAACCCGCGGGCGTGGTCGCCGGCCCGGCCGACCGATTACATCCGCGAGCGGGCGGTGGTGCTTCAACGGAGGATGGGCCAACTGGGGCCGCTGCTCGCCTGCGTCGGCGGCAAGCCGTGAACGGCTAGCGGTTCATCAGATCCTGGCGCTGGCGGACGGGTTCCGGCCAAGTGCTTTTGATGAAGGCGAGGATGGCCCAGATCTGGTCGTCGGAAAGGGCGCCGCCGAAAGCGGGCATGGCGCTCTTGAATTCGGCCGGCGCGATGGCCGCCCCGCCCTCCTTGGTGTAGCGGAAGAGCAGTTCGTCGCCGTGGTGCCAGGTGTGGCCGGAATCGTCATGCGGAGGCGCCGGCAGCGTGCCATCGGCCTTGGGGGCCCGCCAGTCGGGTTCGCCCTCCAGATTCTTGCCGTGGCATTCCGCGCAGTGCTCGGCATAAACCGTCCGGCCGAGGGCCACCATCTTGGGATTGGCGGCATCGGCGCCCGATGTGCCCGGTCCGAACAGGAGCGAATAGCCGGCTACCGCCAATAGGCCGGCTCCGACGGCCGCGAGGAGGAAGATGCCGCGTTTCGTCAAGGGGCGTTCTCCCGGTCGTCGGTCCGGCTCCGTGCCGCGCCATTCAGAGTTTCATGTAGGGTGGGCAGGGCCTTGCGCCAAGCTGGACCGCCCGGGCAGGTGGTATGTTCGTGGCAAGCCCCTCGACGCGGCGCCCCCTCCTGCCTACATCCGTCTCGTCCGCGTCCCTTGCCAGCCACGAGGCCGTTCCCATGAAATTGAAGAACCCCACGCTGTTCCGCCAGCAGTGCTACATCGACGGCGCCTGGGCCGATGCCGATTCCGGGGCCACCATCGAGGTCACCAACCCGGCCGACGGCAAGGTTGTCGGCACCGTGCCCAAGATGGGCGCCGCCGAAACCCGGCGGGCCATCGAGGCGGCCAACGCCGCCTGGCCGGACTGGCGGGCCCGCACCGCCAAGGAGCGCGCCACCCTGCTGCGCCGCTGGTACGAGCTGGTGCTGAAGAACCAGGACGATCTGGCGTTGCTGATGACCACCGAGCAGGGCAAGCCGCTTGCGGAAGCCAAGGGGGAGGTGGTTTACGGAGCCTCCTTCATCGAATGGTTCGCCGAAGAGGGCCGGCGCGTCTATGGCGACACCATTCCGCAGCCGACTCCCGACAAGCGCCTCGTGGTCATCAAGGAGCCGATCGGCGTGGTCGCCGCCATCACGCCGTGGAACTTCCCCAACGCCATGATCACCCGCAAATGCGCGCCCGCCCTGGCGGTCGGCTGCCCGGTGGTCATCAAGCCGGCCAGCGCCACCCCCTATTCGGCGCTCGCCCTGGCCGCCCTGGCCGAGGAAGCGGGGATTCCCAAGGGCGTATTCAACATCGTCACCGGCTCGGCCGCCGCCATTGGCGGCGAGATGACCTCCAACCCGATCGTGCGCAAGCTGACCTTCACCGGCTCGACCGAGATCGGCAAGCAACTGATGGCCCAGGCGGCGGTGACGGTGAAGAAGGTATCGATGGAACTGGGTGGCAACGCCCCCTTCATCGTCTTCGACGACGCCGATCTCGATGCCGCGGTCGAGGGCGCGATCGTGTCCAAATACCGCAACGCCGGCCAGACCTGCGTGTGCGCCAACCGGCTGCTGGTCCAGGACGGCGTTTATGACGCCTTCGCCGACAAGCTGGCGGCGCGCGTCGCCAGCCTCAAGGTCGCCAACGGGCTGGAGGCGGGGGCCGAGCAGGGGCCGCTCATCGACATGGCGGCGGTGGAGAAGGTCGAGGAACATATCGCCGACGCGCTCTCCAAGGGCGCCCGCGTGCTGGTCGGCGGCCACCGGCATGCGCTCGGCGGCTCGTTCTTCGAGCCGACCGTCATGGCCGACGTGACGCCGAAGATGGCGGTGGCCCGAGAGGAAACCTTCGGTCCCGTCGCCCCGCTGTTTCGTTTCCGCACCGAAGACGAGGCCGTGCATCTCGCCAACGCCACCGAGTTCGGCCTGGCCGCCTATTTCTACAGCCGCGACGTCGGCCGCGTGTGGCGGGTGGCCGAAGCCCTGGAATACGGACTGGTCGGCATCAACACCGGCTTGATGTCGACGGCCGAGGCGCCGGTCGGCGGCGTCAAGGAATCGGGTGTCGGCCGCGAGGGCTCCAAATACGGCCTCGACGACTTCCTCGAGATCAAGTACCTGTGCATGGGCGGAATCGACCGGGCCTGACGAGCGGGGGGACCCATCCATGGCGAAGTTCGACTTCGATCTGATCACGCTCGGCGCCGGCTCGGGCGGCGTCAGGGCCAGCCGGCTGGCCGGCGGTCTGGGGGCGCGCGTCGCCATCGTCGAGAAGGCGCGCGTCGGCGGCACCTGCGTGATGCGCGGCTGCATACCCAAGAAGCTTCTGGTCTACGGCGCCCACTTCGCCGAGGATTTCGAGGACGCCCGCGGCTACGGCTGGACCCTCGGGCCCACCACCTTCGACTGGTCGTCGCTCATTTCCGCCAAGAACAGCGAGCTCGAACGGCTGGAGGGCATCTACCGGCGCATCCTGCGCGACAACAAGGTGGAGCTCGTCGAGGGCAAGGGCGTGCTGGCCGATGCCCACACCGTCGAGGTCGACGGCAAGGCCCTGACCGCCGAGCGCATCCTGATTGCCACCGGCAGCAAGCCCACGCTGCCGAAGATCCCCGGCATCGAGCTCGCCATCACCTCCAACGAGGCCCTCGACCTCATGCAGATGCCCCGCCGCGTCGTCATCGTCGGCGGCGGTTACATCGCCGTCGAGTTCGCCGGCATCTTCAATGCGCTCGGCGTCGAGGTGACTATCGTCATCCGTGCCGCCAACCTGCTGCGCGGTTTCGACGAGGACATCTGCCAATCGCTGGCCAAGGCAATGGAAGCCAAAGGCATCACGATTTGCCGCGAAACCGTGGTGCGCTCCATCGAGAAGGCCCCCGGCGGTTATTCGCTGGTGCTCTCGGGCCGGGAGGTGATGGAAACCGACCTCGTCATGTACGCCACCGGCCGCCATCCCAACACGTCCGGCCTGTGGCTTGAGGACGCAGGCGTCAGGTTGAACGACCGTAAGGCCATCGCCGTGGACGAGTGGAGCCGCAGTTCGGTTCCCGGCATCTTCGCGATCGGCGACTGCACCGACCGCATGAACCTGACGCCGGTCGCCATCGCCGAGGCGCACGCCTTCGTGGAAACCGAATTCAAGTCCCATCCGATGCGCATGAGCTACGAGAACGTTCCCTCGGCGGTGTTCAGCCAGCCGCCGATCGGCACCGTCGGCCTGAGCGAGGCCGAAGCCCGGGCGAAGGGGGACGTCGACGTCTACATCTCGCGCTTCAAGCCGCTGAAGCACACGCTGACCGGGCGCGACGAAGGCACCATGATGAAACTGGTGGTGGATCGCGCCAGCGACCGCGTGCTGGGCTGCCACATGGTCGGCCCCGACGCCCCCGAGATCATCCAGGGGCTGGCCATCGCCTTGAAGTGCGGGGCGACCAAGGGGCAGTTCGATGCCACCGTCGGCATCCACCCCACCGCTGCCGAGGAATTCGTCACCATGCGGATCAAGCGTCCGGAGACCGACGACTGAGCAAACCGAACGGAGGCGATTTTTTGGCACTGCCCCCTGGAAAATTCCTATATACCGGCGTATAGCCTCAGGTCCTTTCTTAAAAACCCTTGGGATGCCGAGTTCAGGAATGGCCGAGAAGTGGACCCCGTCGAGCTGGCGGCAGAAGCCCGTCAAGCAGATTCCTGTATACCCCCGCCCCGAGGCGGTGGCCGAGGTGGAGGCGCGCCTGCAACGCTATCCGCCGCTGGTTTTCGCCGGCGAGGCGCGACGCCTCAAAGCGGTGCTGGCGGACGTCGCCAACGGCCACGGTTTTCTGCTGCAAGGCGGAGACTGCGCCGAGAGCTTCGCCGAGTTTCATCCCAACAACATCCGCGACCTGTTTCGCGTGCTGCTGCAAATGTCGGTGGTGCTGACCTACGGGGCCGCCTGTCCGGTGGTCAAGGTCGGCCGCCTGGCCGGGCAGTTCGCCAAGCCGCGCTCGGCCGACAACGAAACGATCGACGGCGTGACGCTGCCGGCCTATCGCGGCGACTCGGTCAACGCCATGGAATTCACGCCCGAGGCCCGCGCCGCCGACCCCGAGCGGCTGGCCCAGTCGTATTTCCAGTCGGCGGCCACGCTGAACCTGCTTAGGGCTTTCGCCCAGGGCGGTTATGCCGATCTCCACAAGGTGCACCAGTGGAACCTGGGCTTCGTCGCCGACAGCCCGGCCGGCGCCCGCTACCAGGACATGGCCAACCGCCTCGACGAGACGCTGGCTTTCATGGCCGCCTGCGGGCTGACCAGCGAGACCACGCCGCAGATCCGTGAAACCGATTTCTTCACCTCGCACGAGGCGCTGCTGCTCAACTACGAGCAGGCGATGACCCGCGTCGATTCCACCACCGGCGACTGGTACGACACCTCGGCCCACATGCTGTGGGTCGGCGAGCGGACTCGCGACATCGACGGCGCCCATATCGAATTCCTGCGCGGCGTCGGCAACCCGCTGGGTGCCAAGATCGGGCCGAACGCCACGCCGGACGACCTGTTGCGCCTGTGCGACCGGTTGAACCCCGCCAACGAGCCGGGGCGGCTTACCATCATCACGCGCTTCGGCGCCGATGCCGTGGAACGCCTGCTGCCGCCGTTCGTGCGCGCCGTCAAGCGGGCCGGCCGGGCGGTGGTGTGGGCGTGCGACCCCATGCACGGCAACACCGTGAAAAGCACGACCGGCTTCAAGACCCGGCATTTCGACCGCATCCTGGCCGAGGTTCTGGGCTTCTTCGCCGTGCACAAGGCCGAGGGAACGCATGCCGGCGGCGTCCATTTCGAGCTGACCGGCCAGGACGTGACCGAATGCGTCGGCGGCGCCCAGGCGATCACCGACGAACTTCTCGGCAGCCGCTACCACACCCATTGCGATCCGCGCCTCAACGCCAAGCAAGCCCTGGAACTGGCCTTCCTGCTCGCCGAGATGTTGAAGGAAGAACGGAGCAAGCTGCGCCAACGGGCCATTGCCGGTTCCTGAAGGCTGGGGGGAGCTTACGGTCATGAACGACAAACCGCATGCGCCGGTCGATGGTCCCGGCGCCGACGAGATCTCGCGCTGGACCGATCGCTATTTCCTGAAGACCAAGGCCACCATCGGCCATTTCGGCGACAAGACGGTGACCTACGCCATCTTCATGCGCCGCCCCATCATCTTCACGCCGCGCCCGATGGTCGAGTGGCTGAAGCGCATGGCCCGCGAGCGTGGGGTCGAGTTCCAGATCGAGCTCAACTATCAGGAAGGCGACTGGGTGGGGGCCGGCGAGCCGCTGCTCTATCTCACCGGGTCCTTCTATCACCTGGTCGATCTCGAAACGCTCTATCTGCAGAAGCTCGGGGCCTGCTGCGTCGCCGCCTATAATGCCTACACCATGACGTGCGACCTGCCGAAGAGCGCCTTCATCGCCATGGACGCCCGCCACTGCGCCGGCATCGAGATGGAAGAGCTGATGGCCTACGCCGCGGCGGTCGGGTCGCAGGCGGCCCAGCGCGACAAGGGGGCGGTCGGCTTCATCGGCACCTCGAACGACGCCACGGCGTCCTATTTCGGCCTCAAGCAGGGTCTCGGCACCATGCCGCACGGGTTGATCGGCTATGCCGGCTCGACGTTGCGCGCCGCCGAGATGTTCGTCGAGATGTTCCCCGACGAGAACCTGGTGATCCTGTCGGACTTCTTCGGCCGCGAGATCACCGATACGCTCGAGGTCTGCCGGCGCTTCCCCGAGCTGACGGCGGCGGGACGCGTCGCCGTGCGCCTCGACACCCACGGCGGGCGCTTCACCGAGGGGCTGGGGCCGCAGCGTTCCTACGCGGTGCTCGAGAAGTACGCGCCGATGGCCTTCCGGCTCTATCGCAACGAAACCGAGCTGCGCTACCTCACCGGCACCGGCGTTTCGGCCGCCGCCGTGTACCATGTGCGAGAAGCCCTCGATCAGGCCGGCTTCGAGAAGGTGAAGATCGTCTGCTCGTCGGGCTTCAACGTCGAGAAATGCCGGGTCATGGCCTATGCCGAGGCCCCCATCGACGTCATCGGCACCGGTTCCTACCTGCCCGAGCGCTGGACCGAAACCTATGCCACCGCCGACATCGTCACCTATGACGGCGTGCCGCTGGTCAAGGTCGGCCGCGAGTTCCTGCTGAAGAAGCGCGGCGTCGTCGACGCCGCCGATTGAATCGTTCCCGACGGCGGAACGTTCAGGCTCCGAGGCCCTTCATGATGGTGATGATCGAGGCGCAGGTCTCGGGGCCGAAGCGCCGGGTCAGGGCTTCGCGCGCCTTGGCGTTGCCGACCGTCGCCATGAGGTCGGAGAACAGCGCGTCGATCATTCGTTCATAGGCCGGCTGGCCGAGTTTCCAGGTGCTGGCGATGCCGGGCTCGGCGTACGGCGGGCTCAGGTGGTTGTTGATCACCGCCATGAACCAAGTTGACCGCTTGTCGGGATTGGCGAAATGCAGCGACATGCCGATCAGCGAGTCGGCAAGCAGCCGTTGCGCCTCGGCATCGGCGAGGAAGGGCCCCCAGACGGCGTCGCCGGGACTCCCCGCGCCCACCCGATCGAAGATGGCTTTCGCCTTGCGGCGGCTTTCCTCGATGGCGTCGGCGCCGATCATCATGCTGACCGCCATGAAGAACCCGGGAAGGATGCGCCGGGAGAGCACCGGCTTGGTCGGAATCGGCTCACGGCGGGGGAACAGGTGCTCGATCGGGGTGACGATCAGCCGATCGAACGGGCTGTGGCGGCGCTCCGGCCGTTTGCCCTGGGCATGGGCGCGCAGGTATTCCTGGAACGATTGCTCCAGCAACTCCTGCAATGCCCCCGTCTTCTGCTCGAATTCCAGATCCAGCGCCTCGATGTCCGTCAGGGTCAGGCTGCCGCCCTTGCGTTGGGCCTCGGCCTTCATCCTTTCCAGGAACGATCCCACCATCGTCTCGGCGATGGCCCGGCCCCGCTCCGGCGACAGCGTTGACGGGGTGGGGCGCCGCTGCGGCGTTGCGGGG
>JACZKS010000010.1 GCA_014859895.1 Rhodospirillales bacterium | reverse complement strand
GCCCCGGCCAGGGCGGTGCCGAGGCGACCGGTCGACCGCCCGGCGTCGTCGCTCGCCCGCGCCAGGCTGCGCTGGCTCTGGGCGACGTCGGCGGTATCCTTGCGCACGCCCTTGGCCGCCTTGCCGACCTCGCGGACGGCGTTTCCGACCTTGGCGGTAACGACGACGCCGACGTTGAGATCATTCCCGACGCTCACGGCTTGATCCTCAGTTCCTTGATGAGGCGCGCCGCGTCCTCAACGCGGTCGCGCAACTGCTCATGGGTCATCTCCTCGATCACCGGCCACGGCTGGTGAAGGACGCGGGCGACGAATGCCCCGGCGATTCGGAGGTCGTCGGGGTCGAGGTGAAAAAACCCTGATAGTCCGCTTGCAGGCGGGCATAGTCGGCCGCCTGGTCGACCTCGCGGATCACCTCCGGGGGGACACCGCACAGGATGGCAAATAGGAAGGCCTCCCGCTCCCCTTCGCTCTTGGCCTGCGCCTGGGCGGCCAAGTCGTCCTTCACCTTGGGGCGGCGCATGGTCAGCTTCTTGTACTCCTGGCCGTTCACGGTCACGGGGTATTGAAGAGCATCCTTGTCCTTTTCCATGCCCGCCTCCTACAGCCCCAGGGCGGTGCGCACGGCGGCCAGCTGGTCGACGCCGCGCACCACGAACTTCATGGCCTCGACGTCGACTTCGATGACATCGCTGCCGGCGATGGAGAGCTTGTAGTAGCTGGCCGTGGCGGCGATTTTGAGGGTGTTCTTGTCGCCCCGCTTCCAGGTCCCGAGGTCGGGCTCGCGGATCAGCGACCGGGTTTCGATGATGACGGCCTCGTTCTCGGTCCCCTGGGCGCCGCGGAAGGTGATCGGGACATCCGCCTGGCCGAGCTTGCCGATGACGTCGGGGTTCATCTCGGCCAGGGTGAACTCGAACTCCATCTTGGCGACGGTGCCCATGGGGATGTCGACGGTGCCGGCCATGCCGCCGCCGGCGAACTCCTGGGTATCCAGCGTCGTCTTGGGCGGGGCGCCCTCCTCGATCCGGCCGGCATAGCCGACGCCGTCGACGAACACCGTGAAATTCTTGAGCGTCTTGGGAAGCATGTCTGTCTCCTCGGGTTAGGCGGCCGCCGCCACCTGGTTGACCAGCTCCTCGTAGTAGCCGGCGTTGCGGTGGGCCCGGAACGTCAGGTGCTCCAGCGGCGCCGCCGGCTCGATGTCGAAGTCGACGAAGAGCTTTCCGGCCTGGAGCTGGTCGGCGGTATTGAGTTCGGCATCGAGCCATGCGGTGCCGCCCAGGATGGCGCCCACCACCGTCAGGTGGCGCAGGTAGGCGTTGACGCTGCCCTCGATGTCGCGCAGCAGCTGGGCCGAGAAGGGCCTGTCCATGGCCCACAGGAACGCCTGTTCAATGCTCTCGTAGATCATGTCGGCGGTGCGCCGCACCGACAGGAAGGCCCACAGCGGATCGGCGCTGGTGGTGCGGTTGCCCCACAGCCGGTAACCGTCGGCCTGGATGATGGTGGCCACCTCGTTTTCGTTCAGATAGTTGGCAATGCAGTTCGGGTCTGACATGTTGAAATCGATCGGCCTGGCGATGCCGACGATGCCGGTCAGCACCTGGTTGGACGGCGACCACCAGAAGCCCTTCTCGTTGTCGAGGCGAGCCTGAAGCCCGGCCGCCCGGGCGCTGGCCGGCCGTGCCACGGCGGCGTTCGCCACCGTGTCCCAGACCATGACGTGCGGGTCGATCACGTAGATGCGGTCCGACCCCCAGTCCTCGCGATAGGTGATGGCGGCCGCGTCGGTGGTATTCGGCCCGTCGGCGAAGATCATGGACCGCATGCGGTTGGCGATGCCTTGCAGTTCGGCGACCACGGGGTTGGCGACCGATGCGATGGTGGCCGTCGCCGTGGCGCCGGCGGCGGCCCCCGCCCCGGCGATGGTTACGACCGGCGCCGCGGTGTAGCCGAAGCCGCCCTTCGTCACCGTGATGGCGGTGACGACGCCGGCAGCGACGGTCGCCGTGGCCTCCGCCCCCTCGCCGTCGCCGGCGATGGTGACCGTGGTCGTGTCCTGGGCATAGCCGGTGCCGCCGGTATCGACGGCGATGGTCTTGACGCCGGTCGGCCGCACGCCGGTGAAGCCGGGCGCGATCAAAAGGCGCGGCGTCACTTTCACGGCCGACTGGGCGGACAGCAGGGCATGGACGCCAGTGAACAGCGCCCCGTCGCCGATGACGTTGGACAGCGTCTCGGCATCGTCGGCGCCTTCCTCGACGCGGACCACCACCACCATGGCGCCGGTCTGGTCGAAGATGTCATCGCAGGCATCCTTCAGTGTGCCCTCGCCGGCGCCGGTGGTGTCCAGCTTGGCGGCCAGGCGCTGCTGGCCGGCCAGCAGGACCGGGGTGTTCAAGGGGAACGTCGTCGCGTCGGCATCGGGCGCGGTGCCGATGAGGCCGATGACGGACGACTTGACGGTCTGGATCGGGCGGATGCCGTCATCAACTTCAACAACTTCGATTCCATGAAGGAACTGCTCGGGCATGTCTGCTCTCTCCTGTCAGGTGTTGGGTTGCGGCCAGGCGATGGCGGAGACGACGTCGCGGATTTCCGTCGGCGTGGTCGCCGCCTCGACGTCGCGCTTGGCGCCGAGGCGGATGGCCTCGATGGCGTCGGCGATGTCTCCCCACGCCGCTTCCAGGCCGGTCACCACGGTGGCGACCCCCAGCACGTCGGCGCCGGTGATCCCGACCTCGGCCTCCAGCGCCGGATACTTGTCGGTGGGGGGCGGATTTTGGGCGTCGTGGTTGGCTAGGCAGTCGTGGGCCTGTTCGGCCTTTCGCTTGTAGACGAGAGCCTGGCCGGACCCGCCGGTGATGAAGGCGAGCCGGGCCGCCTCGGCGTCGCGGTCGATTTGGGCGACGGCCTCGGCCCGCATGGGCGCCAGAGGCCTCGGCTCGACGATCGGCGCCGCCGTGCCGGTCCCGGCGTCGAAGGTGTAGCCAGTCTCCACTTCCGTCTCCGGGTCGGCGGCACCGACGACGAGGGCCTTGCCGTGGGCGAGGAACTCCCCGGCCGGCCAGTGGGCGCAGCCGACGACGGCGCCGGAGGGCAGGACGATGCGGCTGGGTTTGGCGTAGGGCTGACCGACCGGCTGGCCGTCGACGATGGTGATGTAGCGTTCCATGATGTTCTCCCCTAGATACCAAGCCGCTTGCGAGAAAGTTCCCACACGGCGTCCAGTTCGGCCTTGGACGCCGCCTTGTTCAACGAGGCGAAACCCATGATACGGCTGCCGCTACTGATGGGCTTGACGGCCGTGAGATCCCCATACGTGCCCCACCGGCCCAGCCGATAGGTCGTGGCGGCGGACCCGGTTCCTGGGACGGCATAGGTGGCATTGAACGTATCCGCGCCGCCCGCCTCAGCGGTCGGCAGAAAGGCGCCGTCGCAATACAAGAAACCGCCGCCTGGGCCGACGGCTTCATCGACCGATACCGCCAACATGTGCCAACCCGCGGGAAGCGCATCGACGGAGGTCACGAGGCTGTTCGTATAAAAACCGCCCTTCGATGCAGATGCATCCTCGGCGATTGCCACAAGCTTGCCGGTTGACATGACGACCGCCACGTTAGCCGCCATCGCGCCCGGAATCGTCGTGGCGCCGATCAGCCCACCGTCGGCCGCCCCATCCGCCAGATACACCAGGAACATGAAGGTGTAGGCCGCCCCGTTCGCGTGCCAGGCATTCATGAAAGCTTCGTTGGCGCTGTCGTATTTAAACCAGCTCGCGCCGTCGAGAGCCCAGAATGTCGTGCTTCTCAGGTCCCCGACGCCGCCCGTAAAGACGGGGTCGGCGTCGGCTTCGGCGGACTCTCCAAGATACCAGTCATAGCCGCCCGGACTGCGGTCCAGCCATTTAGGGCCGCTCCCCGGCCACGACAGGGGGTCTCCAGCGTCGAGGCAAATTGTCGCTTCGTCCTGTATCCCTGCCGCATCCAGGATGGTCCACAATGGAAGCAGTGGCTGGCCGTATGGCGCAACCTGTCGATGCCCGGCATAGAGCATGATCAGGCCTCCCTGCCCTTGAGGCCGCCGGTCGCCTTCTGGCCCCGGATCACCGTGCCGACCTGGAAAACCAGGATCTCGACGATGCTGCCGGCCGGGACGTCGACCATCGCCGGGTCGAACACGCCGGGGACGAAGACGGTCGAGCCGTCGGCGAACTGCGGTTTCGTGATGAAGGCGGTGACGCCGCCGACCGTGACGTCCCAGATCACGGCCGCGCCGGTGCCGGCGACCCCCAGATCGACAAGGAAGTCCTGGAGAACGGTGTCGCGCAGGACCATCACGCGAGCGACAACTTGCCCCTCCACCAGGTCCTCGCCGGTGAAATTGCTTGCCCAGCCCGCCAGGAACGGAACGTCGAAGCCGGGGCGGCTGGCGGCCAGAGCGGCGGCGATGAGGGTGGCGATAGCTTCAGTGAGCTGCCAGAGGTCAAGGGGGTCCGGATCGAGCAAGGCCGTCTCGATGACCGTGTCGATCTGCGCCTTGAGCCATTGGCTGCGGTTGGCCAGCGTGATCGCCTGCTTGTTGGAGACACCGTCGAGGCCGCCGATCACCGGCTCGTCGGTGTCGATGAGCTTGACGGTCGCCGGCCAGGTCGCCGTTTCGTTGATGGTCAGGTTGTCGGCCATTAGACAGCCACTCCATGGTTATAGGCGCCGTCGTAGGTCGAGCGCCCGTCGTAGAGGTTGGCGGCCTCCTGATATTCGAGGCTCAGCAGCTCGCAGCGCTTCGGCGCCGTCATTTCCAGCAGCCGGCGCAGGCCGGCCACCTGGTCGTTGCGGATAGCCCGATTGAGGATCACCCGGTACATCGCCCAGCCGTTGGCCGGACCGTACAGGCAGCGGCCGTCATGGGCCTGGGCGCCGTCGTAGCGGCGGGCGCCGGCGCGTTCGATCACTGTGGCCTCGATCCCCCAGGCCGCGATCGCGGCGACGACGGATTGCAGGGTGCCCTTGATGCGATGCAGGGCCATGGCCTGGCCGACGACGGTGCGCTTCGTGGCGTCGGACCAGCTCGCGTCGTAGACGTCGACGGATCGGCCCCAGGCGAGGAACGGCAGCACGGGAGCGGGGCACTGGGCGGCATCGTTTACCGTCGGGATCGGAACCGGGATGGCCTCGACCCTGTCGGCCGCCACTCCCTCCAGGGCCAGCTCCAGGGCGGTCGCGTTCGGGGGAAGCAGGCTCTTGGTCATGCCGCCAGCTCCGTCGTCAGCGCCAGGCCGATCATGTACGGCGCCTCGGTATCGTCGCACGCTACATCGGCCCAGTCGGTCAGCATCACCTTCTTGACGCCGGCCACATGCAGCGCGGCATCGATCACCGATTGCGTGACGTCCTCGCCCAGGGCGTGGCGCTTCTCGGCAATCGCCCGCATGGAGGCATCGGCGGCCGCCTGGACGGCGTCGCGGTCGAGCCCATCGTAGACCGTAAGCAGCGCCGTAACCGTGTATCCGACGATGGTCGCCGATTGCACGGTGACCTCGTCGCACAAGGGCCGCACGCTGGCGGCCGACAGGTTGGCCTCGACGATGGCGCATGTGGGGGCGTCGACCGTGCCGTCGCCCTCGCGGCCCAGCACGGTCACCAGGACGCTGCCGGCCTCGGGCCGGATGGCGGTGGCATCCTTGATCTTGGCCGACAGGCCGCCGGCGTCGAAGGTGTAGGTCAGCGTCACGGTGGTTTCGTCGGGCGAGGCGACATCGATGGACACGGGGGTTTCGCCGGCGGTCAGGCCATTGAACACATAGCTACCCTCGCAGCCTGCGGTGGTCAGGGCCTCGGGCGCCAGCTGGATGCGCCGGCGCAGGTCGTCGTCCGTCTCGTAGGTCGGATCGACCGGCGGCACGGCGTCGGGGTCGCCGGGGTCCAGGATCAGGCGGTAGACGCCCTGGTCGGCGCCCAACACTTCCAGGTTGGCGCCGGTGGCATAGGGGAGCATCCGCTGGCGCGCCGCGTCGTTGACCCGCTGGCGGAGGATCACTTCGCGGTAGGCCGCCACTTCCAGCACCTTCACCACCGGATCGGATTCCAGGGTGGTCGCCGAATAGTCGGGATCGCGGCCGATGAAGTCGGCCTTGAGCGCGGCGAGGATCGCCTCGAACTCCAGGGTTTCGACCACCTCGGGCTTCGGCAAGCTGGACAGGTCGACGGCGGCGAACCGGCTCATCCGCGTGCCCCCCGATTTCGGAAATCCGCCACCGCAAGTTCAACGGCAAGACAGAGAATCAGGATATCGTCGCCAAACTCCTGCCGGATCGGGGCGATGGCCGCCATGAAGGAATCAACGGACGTCTCAGGTGTGGTGTTTTCCAAGACGGTTGACAGCCTTGAGGTGCATGCCCGATTGATAGTCGTCTCATCCATGGGCCACTCTCCGCCGGGAAGCCTCACCATGTTTCAGCCGCGCATCGACTGCCCTCACTGCGGAAACCGCGTGGATCTCGCGGTCTCGAATCTCTTCGAATATCGCTTCAAGACCGGGGTGCCGGTCTTCCCTCACATTCGAACCGAAACGGAGATGACGTCGAACCGACCGCCGGTTCGCTGCTACGGAAGTGGTGGCTGCCCGATATGCGATTGCCCCGTTCTCATTGTCTTCGAGGTCGCTGCGTCGGATTTCATCAAGATGCAGAGCGCGGCCAAGGAGTCCATCCGGGTCGCGGCCGGCTTCGTCGATGGAAAATACGCGGTGATCGACACCTTTCCGAAGTCTCCGGCGGGCGCCGATGATCCGGCTTTTCCCAAGAAGGCGCGGGCCCTCATTCCCACGATCGAAGGCATGGTTCGGCGAAAGGAGAGCCCGGAACTGGCGCTTGCGGGATGTCGTTCCGTGCTCGAAGTCGCCTGCAAGGAGCTTGGCGGCGAGGGGCGAAACCTTCGCGATCGGATCGACGATCTGCTTGGAAAGACGTTGCTGACCAAGCCACTCGCCGAGTGGGCGCATCGCCTGAGGCTGGACGGCAACGCCGCTGTCCATGAGATTGAAGGAACTATCGAGCAAGCCGCCGAACTCTTCGAGTTCATGAAGCTGTTTCTCGACGTCACTTTCGTGCTTCCGAAGAGGATTGCCGAAAGGCGGAAGGGCGACTGACGTCTTCATGCCACCACTCCTTCCAGCGTGATCTCGCGGCCGTCGACCAGGTAAAGGCCGCGCAGGTCGATCTCCAGCAGCCCGGCCTCGGCCCGCGTCGCCTTGACGTAGGTGAGCTTGAAGCGCGGCTCCCACTTGGCCAGCGCCGCGGCGATCGCGGCGTAGATCTCGATGAAGAGCCCGGGCTCGGCCGGCCGGTCGATCAGGGAAAACAGGTCCGAGCCGTACTCGCGCCGCATGGGCCGCGTGCCGATCGGCGTGGTCAGGATGTCGCGGATCGACTGGAACAGGTGCTCCAGCCCATCCATCCCCTGGCCCGTCGATCGGCTCATGCCCAGCGTGCCGGCCATGGCTCAGCCCTTCTTGCCCTTGGCCTTCGGCGGCTTGGTTTCGGACGCCGCCTTGGCGGGGTCGGAGATCACGCCGGAAAGCAGCCAGTACTTGGCTCCGCGCTCCGTCATCGTGACGGTATCGCCGGCCTTGCCCAGGCGCGGCGTGGTCTTTTCGATGGTGTAGGTTTTCTTCGGCATCTTTCAGCTCTCCTCGGGGGTTTGGACTTCGGGCGGGCTGTAGTCCTGGTCGGCGTTGGCAGTCACCACCGCGCCGGCCTGCCAGGAATCGGTCTCGAAGGCGGCGCCGCCCACGTGGGTGATGCGGCTGGCCATGCCGTGATGGTCCAGCTGGTAGTACCCGCCGTCGCCGGTGCGGATGACGATGTTCTTGGCCTCCAGCACCAGCGTGCCTTCGGAGTCGAGCGCGTTGAGGCGGGTCAGCTTCTTCGCGCGGTCGTGCTCGATGACCAGGCCGTCGGCGTAGACCTCGCGGCGGATGTCGGGACTGTCGGCTGGCGCCGGCGCCGCGTTGGAGAAGAGGGCGGGCAGCACCACGCCTTGGGCGAGGTCGCCGCCGGGCGAGAACACCATCACCTGTTCGCCCACCTCGGGCGCCCACCAGGCGCGGTCGCCGCCGGCCCGCGCGGTCAGCCACGGCAGCCCGCCGGTGAGGTTGTCGCCGATCGCCACACGCACCCGGGCGGCCGGATAGTCGGCCTCGGCGACGGTGCCGATGCGCACCACGTTGGCGAGGCGGCGGTCCAACTCGGCCATCTCCATGTCACGGTTAAGCGCCATCGGGGGCCTCCCCGGTCGAGACGTCGCGATAGTCGGCTTCGTGCGCCGCGCCGATCTTCGGCGACATCGAGGCGTAGAGGTGCTCGGGCATCTCGCCGTCCTCGGCGACCAGCGTGCCCATTTCGGCCCGCTGGACCCAGGTGACCGCCCACAGGGCGACGCCCTGCTTGCCGGCCGGAGTGGAATACAGGTTCTCGCCACGCACCTCCTGGCCGAAGCCCGTGACCAGGGGGATCAGGCCGTCGACGATGGCCTGCGCTGCTTTGTCCTTGTCCACGTTGCCAGCGTCGCGGGTGACGATGAACGCGGCAAGCCTGGCGTCACCTTGGGCCAGGCCTTCTTCGGTGCCGGCCGCCCCACCGATCGACAGCAGGGCGACACGCACAGCCGGCGCCACGGTGAGAAACCGCCCCAGTTCGTCGAGGTCGAAGCGGCCGGGGTGCCGCTCGCAGCTTTTGAGCTTCGGGAAGCGTGCCTCGATGGCGGCGACCGCCGCGTCCTGAAGATCCATGAGGCTCATCGCGCGGCCTCCTCAAGGAAGTCCTGGATGGTGTCGTGGATCATTGTCCGGTCATCGCCGTCGACGCCGACGAAGGGCCGCGCCGGGAGCGTGACCTTGCGCCCGCGTCCAACCTTGCCGCCGGCGTGCTGGGGGCGGGCGTAGACCAGGTTGCTGCCCTGCATCACCGAATGGCGCGAGGCGATGTGCGTGCCCGAGGCGCGCAGGTGGCCGCGATGGGTGAGGGTCTGGCCGCCGGTCAGCAGCGCCCGCTGGCTGGGCGTCCAGCGAACGCCGTCGGGGCCGGTTTCGTGCTCGAAGCGGCTGAGCATGGAGGAGTCGAGCCCGGCGCCGATGGCGTCCATCGGTTCGGTCATGTCATCCATGGCCGTCTCCAGGCGCGCGAACGCTTCCTCCAGATCCTTGGTGTCGAGGCCGACCTGGATGGAAACGCCGGCCATCTCAGAAATCCTTCAGCGTGTCGGCGGAGAACACCCGGCCCGGGCCGGCGATGGCGACGCCGACCGACGCCGGCGCCGGCGTCTCGGTCTCGCCGACCGGCAGCGCCAGGCGGCCGTCCGCGATGTCGCGCAGCGTACGCAGGGCCGTGTCGTGATCCTTGGTGAGGTTTTCGGTGGGGCCGTCCTTCGCCAGGCGATAGCGGGCCACGGCGCAGGCGATCTGCGTCAGCAGCGGCGGCACCTCGGCCAGCGGCAGCGCATAGCGGCTGCCGACATAGCCATCGATCAGGCTGTCGGCATCGGCGAGCGCCCTGGCCACCACGGCGGCATCGATCGCCCCGGCCGGCGGGTTCGCGCGGTCGGTGAGGGCGATCAGCTCATCCTCGCCGTAGCGGTCGATCAGGTCCTGTTGGGTGGCGTAGGGCATGGGTTCCTCAAATCATGCCCCCGGGCGGAGCGGGCGGGCTCCGCCCGGGGGCTTCGGCGAGTCGGCCGCTGGGCGGCCTCAGGGATTCTTGTTGGTCTTGGTCGGCTTGCCGTCGTCGCTTTTGGCGGCCGGCTTGTCGGGAACCTCGACCTCCTGGACGACGAGCTGGGGCTCTTCCTTGAGGGCCTTGAGTTGCTTGGCCGTGATGTCGTCGGCCGGGTGGTCGACGGCCTTGGCCGGGTGGTACATGCCGGCGCGGCGGAAGCCGGCGGCGGGCTTGGCAATGATGCGGATCATCTTCATGGTTCAGTCCTCCCTCACGCCAGCCACGGCACGACAAGCAGCTCGGCGGTGCCCTTCCACGGGTTGGTCTCGCCGTTGGCGCCGTTCTCACTGTTGAGGAGCTTGCGGCCGGCCTCCTCCAATGCGGGACCCACCACGAGGAGCCGCGGCATCAGGCCGAGCGGCCGGCCATAGTCGCCCTTCATGCCCGTCAGCGCGGCCCGGGCGGCGGCATAGTGGGTGGCGTCCAGCGTCTGCTTGGAGCCCCAGGCAAACTGCCAGAAGCCGAAGCCGACATTGTCGCGGCCATCGGAGCCATAGACGAACTCCTTCTTGAAGAACACGTTCGGATCGTCCTCCTTGTCGAGGGCGACGAACTGGAACTTCTTCCGCTCCTGGAAGATGATCGGCTTCAGCGCCCGGCTGTCGTCGATCAGGAACCACGGTGTGCCGGCGCCGCCATCGGTATTGGCGACGCTCTGCGGATCGCCGGCCTCGTCGAGCACCAGGTGGTCCGTGTCGAAGAAGTACTGGCCGTCATAGCAGGGCGTGGCGAAGCCGGTCTTCAACAGGCCGAAGACCATCTGGTCGGGATGGGCGGCGACCGAGCGGCCCATCTCGGCGAACATCGGGGTGTAGATCCCGAGGTTGTCGTCCTCGATGTCCGGCTTCGAAACCGCGACCGTCAGTTCCCAGTCCTTGTTGAGGATGGCGTAGCCGTGGGCCATCAGGTTCTGGATCACGCGATCGCCGATCCACTCGCGCACGCCGGGGATCTTCCCAAGCCAGCCGTATTTCTCCTCCTTGGTGGTCGACGGCACCAGAGTGGCGATCCTCTGCCACTGCGAGGTCGCCATGCCGAGGCCGTTCTGGAAGCTGGTCTTGAAGCCGACGTAAAGGCTTCTGAGGGTGGCCGAGTTGATGACCAGGCCGCCCAGGCCGATCGCCGGGATGGCGCCCTCCTGGGCGAGGGCGTGCAGGCCATGGGCCGAGGCGTCGGGCGCCGGGCCCGCCAACAGGCCGACCCCGACGATCAGGGCGAGGACGGCGACGGAGAGGATGGTCTTGATCATGAGGCTTTGCTCCTAGTCGAACTTGACCCAGACGCCGAGATCGTCGACGTCCACGATGGTGCCGGCGACGCTCCGGGTTCCGGTGCCGTCTGTCTTGGCGACCGTCTGATCGTCGACGATGTAGGCCGAGGCGCCGACTTCGCTCAGCGTGATCTCGTCGGCGGCAGCCGAGTTGGCGAAGCGGAAGGTGCCCTTGGCGACCCGAACCTTGAGCTCGCCGGCGGCGCCGGCCGAATTGTCGACCTGCTCTTCGGCGCGGCCGACGGCGACCAGGCCAACAGCGGTCGAGCCGCCTTCGGCGACGCCGGCGTTCAGCACCGCCAGGGCGCCGGCGTAGATCTTCGTCGCGGCGGCGACCGGGAAGGAGAACACGTCGCCGGTGCGGCGAGGCGTGTTGCGGTCTTGGGCGAGCACGGTCATCGGGTCACCTCCGCGTCACGGGTTTTCTTGAAGGCCTCTTCGGTAAGGCCGAGCTGGCGGCAGGTCGCCAGTTCGTCTTCGGTCAGCGGGGAGCCGGCCTTGGGTGGGGTCGGATTGCCGCCGCCACCCGGCGTGACGACGACGGGTGCGCCTTTGACGTAATCGGCGAACCCTTCCGCGTCCTTCTTGGCGTAGGCCATGGCCCAATCCTTGGACGCGGGGGCGATCTTGCCCTCACGCATGGCCGCCTCGACGGCCTCCGTCGCTTTGTCGGCGGAGAGATCCGTCTGCATTTTGGTCAGCTGCGTCGCGACGCGATCGAACTCGGCGCGCGGCACGAAGGCCTTCGGGTCGACGTCCGACTTGGCCGCCTCCTCCTTGGCCTTGGCGACCGCCGTATCGATGGCTTTGGCGATCGCCGTGGCGTCCGCCGTGGCATCGACCTTGAGCGAAGTCCGGATGGCGGCGACCGTCTCTTCGGCGGTCTTCGCCGACTTCACCAGGTCACCGACCTTGGCGAGGGCGGTCTCCTGGGTGGTGTTCTCCGGCAGGCCGAGCGCGGCCGCCAGAGCCTTCAGAAGCTCTTCCATGCAGTCATCCCTTTCGGTGGCAAGAGCGACAAGATCGAGTGCGGGGTTGTTGGTCAGGGCGGCGCGCAGGATCGCCTTCACCTCGCCGGTCTTCTTGTCGGCGAGGAAGGTGGGCGAGAGGTAGCGGTACTCCTTGGCCCGGATGCGGTCGGCGCCCAGGGTGGTCCAATCGACCCGACCCCAGATGCCGTCGGCGCGGACCTGAAACTCCTTGATCCAGCCGGCGGCGGGCGCCGGCTGGCCGTTCTTCTCGGCCAGATCCGTCTGATGCTCGTAATCGACGACGGCATCGAGCCCGCGGGCGGCCGAGGCGGCGACCACCGCCTGCGGGTCCTTCAGCGTCCACTTGCGGCCGTCGCGCGCCTCGATCGAGCCGAGGGGCATGAGATGCACCCATTCCGGCGGGTCGGCCGGAAGCACGATCGAGCAGGTCGCCTTGATGGTTTGAAAAGCCATGAGCCTCGCCATTGCACGCCGGACCTTGACCGTCCGGCCCGTCATCGGCGAAGGTAGATGGATCAAGGGAGCGCGCGGAACCTGACAGATGTCAGGGTTTGGGAGGCAAGATGGCCTGGGATCGGATGCCCTTCGTTGGTCTCGGCATCTTGCTCATGTTGGCGCTCGACGCCTTCGATGCTCTTCCCCGGCTTTCCTGGATGGGTGATCTCTTTGGCCAGACCCTGGGATCGGCATTGCGAGCCGGCCTGTTCATTGGACTTGGCGGGTGGACCGCCGGCTTGGCTGCGTATGGAGTCTTTCAGGTGATACGCGGCCGTCAGTCGGGAGCCGATGAATAGCCCCTGTCGTCCCCGTTAAACGGGGTTTTAAACGGATGAAAGCATTTTTGGCTAGGGTGGGCGCCCCCCGAGGCCGTCGCGCACGCCAGGCCCGGAAAAGCCGCCGCCTGGAAAACCGGGGGCGGACCTGATACAATACCCTCACATCGTCACCGCGGTCGCGGCGCCCGCCGCCATCATAGACGGGTGACGGAAACGGGATCGGGCGGGCCGGTCCCGTTTCAATTTTTCCTATAGAGGAGGGCTCCCCGCCTCTGGCGTTCGAGATAGGAGGCGGCGGACGGGGTGAAGTCCGTGACGCCGCTCCACCCCTCCGACGTCCATTCGAATACCGCCAGCCCTCCTGCCTTTCCGGGTAGCGCCAGGCGCTTGAGATAGCGCCGCCGCAGCACGTGGCGCCCGAGCTGCGGCACGAAGAACCAGTCGACCCAGATCTCGTCCGGCGTCTTGAGGGCGTCGGCCAGCAGAAGCGAGTCGCGCTCGCGGCCCAGCTTCGTCACCTTCCAGCGTCCCCGGACGTCCTTGAACAGCTCCTCGCCGACGGCGATGGCATGGCCGGCGGCGTCGCGGAAGGCGGCCGGCTTGCCGAGGCCGCCGCCGAACTCGCCGAGGAATGCCTTGACGTAGGCCTCGTCTTTCAGCCCGGCCGGCAGGATGCGCTTGGGGTCCACCTTGGCCGGCGCAGACATCGGCGGCAGCTTGATCGCCGGCAGCGCCGCCGGCGGGGGCGGCAATGGCGTCTGCAAGGGCGGCGGCACGGCGCCCGAAAGCCAGCTCTGCCCGACGTTGGTGCCAAACCCGGTGTCGATGCCGGCAGGTGTCGGCCAGTTCTCCGATCCATCCGGCGTATTCACCGGGCGATCCTCCATGGCGATCGGCGGGATGTCCTTCTCAGGCGTCGGCGTGTAGCCGTAGCGGGCGAGGTCGCGCTCGGTCAGCACCTGGATGGTGCAGCGGCAATACCAGCCGTTGGGCGGCGTGTGCGTGCGCCAGAACGGGTGGTCGGCCGGCAGGATCGTTCCGTGCCAGGCGCGATGCTCCGGCCGGGTCTTGGAATCGAGGACGGCGACGTAGCGCAGATAGAGCGTCCGGCCGCGCCGCTTTTCGACGGCCGCCCGGCGATCGATCTGGGCCCAACGCCCGGCGGCGCGGGCAGTACGCATGTTGGTGTCGTAGATGACCCGCGCCCGCCAGGCGCGGCCGCCATTGAAGTCCCAGCCGTGGCGTGCCGCGATGTCGCCGAAGGCCTTCTGGAAATCGGCCTTGGTAGTGCCGTCCTTCAGCGCCTTCGTCAGCGCGCCGTGGAAGTCCGAGACCAGCTTGTCCTTCATGGCGCCGGCGACGACGAAGGAGCGGGCGTGCGCTCCTTCCTTCAGGTCCGTCCAGGCGCGGCTCGGCAGGTTGACTTTCTGGCCCAGGAAGTCGATGGCCTCCTGGAAGGGGACTCCGTCAGCCAACGTCGGCGGCTCCCTGTAGGTCGGAGGCCATCATTGCGCGGGCCAGGATCTCGGCCAGCTCATCGGTGGCGCTGCCGGGAAAGACGGTGGCCAGGCGCGCCTGCGCCTCTTCCAGCGTCGCTGCTTCGTCGACGACGCGCCGGATCTGCTCGACCATGTCGGCGAGGATCGGCGCGGCCAACGTCTCAACCTGGTCGACCAGGTCGTCCGTCTCGTCGCGCGCCGGACGGGACGCCGCCTTGGCCCGCGCCAGCGCCCGGGTCAGGCTCGGGGCGGGCGGCTGCGCGGCCGGCGGGGTCAGCAGTTCGGCGCCTTCCTCGGGGTCCGGGAAGCCGATGCGGTCGCGCACCACCGACTGCTCGACCTTGAGCCCGAGGGGAACCAGCTTGGCCAGGGAGTCGGACATTTGCGTAATGTCCGTCTGTTTGGCGCGCCCGATGACGACTTTCGGATACGCCTTTTGCGGCCCCTTGTTGAGGTCGATGAACGGCCGCACCACGTCGCGGTTGATGGTCGCGGCGAGCTGGCGGGCGTCCGCCTGCTCGATGTCGCCGCGCACCTCGTCGTGGGTCCTGCCGACCGCATAGCCGCCCTTGATGGCGTCGGTGGTGGCGGTCTGGCCGAGCACCCCCTTACTGGTCTGGCGGTCGAAGAAGTCGCACATCCGCTCGAACATGTCGACCGAACCCGTCTTGCCGCCCGCCTCGGGGAACTCGATCGTCATGCTCTCGGGAACGATGGCGGCGGCATCCCGACTGATGTCGGCGACCGCCCGCATCAGCGCCCGCTTGTCCTCCTCGGAGGCGCCGGGGTGGTACTTGCCGAGGCGCAGCGGCATGCCGAAGATCTCGGCGAAGACCACCCAGTCCTTGATGCCGAAGGTCTTGAAGCAGTAGGCCCAGGCCACGGCGCGGGCCATCCCGCCCCGGATCGGCAGGCCCGACTTGAGGCGCGGCTTGTGCACGATGAACTTGTAGGGAGCCAGCGGTTCGAGCTGACCGGACTCGCCGACCAGGCGCAGCGTCTCGCCGTCGATGGGATCGAAGCGGAACCAGCGCGGATCGCGCCACTTGAACTGGGCCGGCCACCACTGCTTTGCCGAAAGATCCCAGATGATCTCGGTCGCCGAGTAGCCCTTGCCGATCGCGTCGAGCACGTCGATCAGATCGTCCTGCAGCTCGTCGCGGTTCAACAGCTCGCGCACCATATCGGCATTCTCGACGTCGGCCTTCTCGTCGGTGGCCGCCTCGACGGTGATCTCCAGCTGCGCGACCTGGCGCTTGCGGGTGCCGAGCACACCGCGGTAGTGAAGATCCTTCTCCTCCATCTCCTCGGCCAGCTCCAGGTAGGCCGTCGGGTCGCCCTCCTCGGCCTGGCGCAGGAGCCGCGCCAGGCGCTCCGGCGTCAGGCCCCAGGACGGGTGGCCGGAAAGGATGGAGCGCACGCCGCTGACCGTCGGCGCCGCCTGCTCGCGCTTCAGAACCGTCGGGTCGATCGGATTGCCGAACTGATCCAGTAACCTCGCCATCACCATCCTCCTCGCCTGCCGCCCAGGCCGGAACGCACATCGAAGTCGCCCCGGTCATCGTCATCGTCGTGGGGCTGCCACATGGCCCGCCCCTCCGCCGCCGAAGCCGCGGTTGTCACCGGCGTGTAGCCGTACTCGTGGACGTCGCTGACCGATGCGAAATACGCCAGCGCGTGGGCGATGGCCGAGTCGCCGTGCCGCTTGCGGTTCTTGTCCTTCAGGTCTTGGGCGCGGATCTCCGGCACCTGGACGACGCCGTTGATCTTCTTCAGGGCCCGATGGTCGTTGAGGATGTCGGCGTCCTTGGGGATCTCGACGCCGGCGTCAACGAAGGCGGCGACGAATTGCGGCATGTTCTCGCGATACCACTCAATCGACAGCTTGACCTGGAAGATTCGGCCAAAGCCGTAACGCTGGGCCGCCACTTCGGCCAGGTAGGCGCCGTTGCCGGTGGCGTCCATGGCGCCGGCGCAGAAGCGGGGCAGCCGATCGACGATGTAGAACAGGACCTGTTTCTGCTGCTCGAACGGCACACTGGCCAATTCGACGACGAAGGGTGCCCGACGCGTGACGTTCTGTGTCAGCGCGATCGGCCAAATGACCGTCAGATCCCGGATGCGGCCGAAGTCCTCGCCGAAGAAATGCTGGAGCTTCGGGTCAAGCGCCTTGAACAGCGGCGCCAGGTTCTCCTCGCACCAATCACGGGCCTCTGCCTCGCGCACGTGTTGGGGCCATTCGGCGAAGTTGTCCGGTGGTGCCCAGCGCAACACGAGGATGTCATTGCGCATCCGCGCCTCGATCAGCGCGCCGGCGATCGCCGTGCCGGTGCCCTGGGCGGGGACGACGTCCAGCTCCTCGGCGGCGTCGTCGCCGTAGAAGGCCCGGATGTCGGCGACCCATTCGTCCTTCGGCTTGACCGGAATGCCCCGGGCCGCGGCCATGAGGGCGACCCGCTCGTAGAGACCGTCGGCGATGGCGTCGTCGAACGTGATGCGCACCACGGCATAGGGCTTGCGGCCGGCCCGGCTGTCGTTGACCAGCGTGGCGAACGGGTTGGCCTCGCCGTCGTGGGTCGAGATGACGAGGATCTTGCCGCCCCACATCAGGAAGGCCATGCCGGCTTTCAGCATGCCGGGCAGGTCGTCGTGGAAGGCGGCCTCGTCGAAGATCAGATAGCCCTGGCGGCCGCGCAGGCTGCGCGGCTTGGAGGAGAGCGCGACGATCTCGAAGCCCGAGGCGAAGGTGATGCGGTAGGCCTGGATGTCGCGGTCGCCTCCCTTGTCGTCGGTATCCTTGAACAGGAACTCGTCGACCTCGGAGACGGCCGGCAGGAAGGCCTTGGCCCACATGGCGCAGGCGTCGACGAACTCGCGCGCCATGTCCATGTTGTAGCCGATGTAAAGGACGTCCATGCCGGAAGCCGAGCGGGCGGCGCCGGCGGTCAGCACGGCGTCGGCGGCGATCCCCCAGGTGACGCCGACCCGCCGGCTCTTCTCGCACACCGTCACTTGGCTCAAGGCGGTGGTGGCCAGCAGCCGCGCCTGGTAGGAAAGCAGCACGTCGGGCAATTCCCCGCCCAACCGGCGCAGGACGTCCGGCATCGTCTGGGCGAGGTCGGGCGTCATGACGGAACCTTGACGCCGAGGATTCTGGATTTGATGGCCTTCACGGTGTCGGCCGACAGGCCCTTCTCCTTGGCCACGGTCTCGACCTCGGCGGCGACGGCCTTCTTGGTTTCCTTCTCGACCTGCTCGCGGATCTTGGTTTCGAAATCCTGGTCATACCGTAGCGCCCGGCCCAGCTCGGCCAAGCCCTTGCCGAGCATGGCGACATCCATCGGCGTCAGCGCCGGCGCGTCGCCTTCGGCCGTCTGAAGTTTCATCAGCAGGTCGAAGACGATCGAGCGCGCCATCTCGACCAGCAGGCGGCCCTGTTTGCCCTGGGCGGCGGCGTCGCCCAGCTCGGCGACCAGGGCCTGGGTCACCTCGCGGGACTGCTGGAGCTTCTCGGCCACCTTGCGCACGTCGATGCCGTGGCGGTGCAGGGCGGAGCGCGAGAGGGTGAAGCCGCGCTCGGCCAGCCATTCGACCAGGCCGTCCAGCGTATAGCGGCCGGAGCCGATCATCTCGTTGAGGTCGCGCAGGTCGGCCGGCGGCAGGAGGGCGGTCACTGTGGATTTACGGGGCATTTAAATACCCTCTTCAAAGGTAGTCGGCGCGTTCGTCGACGTCGGGCAGGCGGACGCCCTCGACCCGCTCCCGGCCCTGAACGACCAGCCGCCCCTTGCGGTGCAGCGTGGCGACGACATAGCGGCCGATCGCCTCGGTCCTGATCAGGCCCTGGTTTTCGAGCCAGGCGAAATGCTCCCGGATCTCGTCTTCGGTCAGGCTGTGGGCCATCGCCGCCTCGATGGCGTCGCGCATGATCACGTGATTGCACGACTGGCCGAGGTCGCGGGCGAGGATCTGGAGGATGGCGAGGCGGACGTCCTCGCGGACCGAAGCAGCGAAGCTCTTGGTCATTCCGTGCGTCCCTTCATGTGGAAGTCGTTCAGCCGATCCACGGATCGCTTCAGTCCGGACACGGATTCGGCGAGGGCGGAGACCGTCTTTCCGACCTCGCCGACGGCGTCCTTCACGTTCGACACGCGCGCATGGAGCCGTTCGATGTCGCTGTCGTCGGGCAGCGCGTCGACGCGGCCCTCCAGCTTCGTGATGCGCTCGCCGTGCGCGGTCAGCCGGGTACCGTGATCGTCGCGCAGCTTGTCGACGTCCTCGCGGCTGGCCTTCGCGCGCTGAGCCTGCCAGGCGTAGAACCAGGCCAGGAACGCGCCCGCGAGCGCGACCAGTTCAAGCAGGAATTTGGCGGCTTCCCAGTTCATGAGTCGGCTCTCTCCGTTTGGTCGGGGGATTGGCTGGGTTGGGTTGCGGCCGGGGCGGGCCGCGGCCGGTCGAGAACGCGGTGAGGGACCTCGTCGCGCTGGATCTGCTCCAGCTCCTGGGCGCGGTCGACCTGGTCAACCATCGCTATTTGGTCCCCCGCCATTTGTCGAAGGATCGCGCGCCGGTGTAGCCGAGGTAGCCGGCCCCGAAGAGCCAGTAGAGCTGGTCGGGGAAGGCGTTGAGCCACGACTTCACGCCATCGGCGACATCCGATGCGATCTCCGGCCGGAAGGCATAGAGCACGCCCATCGGGATCGCGGCCAGGATGAAGGTGTAGACGATGTAGAGGAAGGACGGCCGCGCCCGGCTGGTCCACGGATCGGCGCTTTGCGCCTCGGCCATGATGGCCGACAGGTCCGTCTGCGTCTTGGCGATTTCGGCCTGCGCCTCGCTCGACATCAGAAGGGCCTTGGCCTTGGCCGCCGCTTCGGGGTCGGGGAAGATCTTGTCGATGATCTTGCCGACGGTGGTGGAAACCGCCGTTACGGCGTCGTCGATTCCGAATGCCACGGCCGCCTCCTACCAGATCATCCAGGCCCAGGCGAGGAACAGGAGACCCGCCGAGCCGGACACGCCGGCCGCCCTCATGGCGGTGGCATCCATGGGGACCGCCCATGGCTCGGCCAGCCAGACCAGGAGGGCGGCGAGGCCGACGAGGATCATGGCGAGGGTGACCAGAGCGCCCTTGCGGATGTCGGCGGGCAGGAAGGCGATGGTGGTGATGACGGCGAGGGCGAAGACGATGGCGGCCAGGGCCGCCCAATGCCCGCGCAGCCACTCGGCGACGACGGTCAGTGCTTGCATGTCAGCTCTCCTGCTCATGGATCTTGACGGTGACCAGGTCATTGCCCACCGCCATGGCGACCGCCTCCATGTCGCGGTCGTAGAGGCGCAGGCAGCCGTAGGTGGCCATCAACTTGGCGTCGCCGCGATTGGCGTGGACCGCCAGGTCGGTGCGGCCGTTGGCCTTGGCCTCCAGCGCCTGGCCGGAAACCCCTTCGAGGAGGATGGCGTAGCGGCCGAGCGTACTGTGCGGCGGATCGAACCGGGTGACACGGGCGGGCGCGTAGACGCCGGCCGGCGTGTCGCCCCACGGCCGGGTCGGATTGCGGTCGGGGTTATGCGCCTCCATGGCCCTGGCGTTGTCGGCCTTGCCGTAGCAGGGCATTTCAAGGAGCGGTTTGCCATCCGGGGCAAACAGCCGGGCGACGCCGGGCTGCCAGCGGTTCTTCGGGAGGTGGGCGAGAAGCTTGTACATGGCGCCGATATTCAATCGGCGCCGGGCACAAAAAAACCTGACATCTGTCAGGTCATGCCGGGCGGGACGGGGCCTATAGAAAACCGCTAGCGGGGGCGCGTGTCAATCGTCCCGATCAAGAAGAGGGAGCCGCCGGCGGGCGCGGCGCTGGACACGATAGACGGTCCGTTCGTGGACGCCGGCGCCGAGTGCCAGCGTGGCGATCGTCTCGCCCCGGGCGCGCAGTTCGGCGATGCGGGCGTTGCGCCTGGCCCGGCGCATGCCGGCCGCCATCGGCACCAGTAGGGGACCAGGGCCGAGGGCGTTGACGATTCGCCTAGCCGTCTCCATGCCCATGGCGCGGACCAGCTTGTCGTCCTCGGTGAAAGTGGCCTTGAGGTGAATTTCCGTGCCGCCCAGCTTGTGGGCGAACTCCAGAGCCTTGGCCTCGCCGATCTCGTCGGCGACCTGGGCCAGAATGCCGGGAAGGTAGGGGCGGTCAGCCACCGGCGCCCCCCGCAAACAGGTCTCCGAGCGCCGCGCGTTTTCGTTCGCGGTCCTGGATGCCGGCCCGGCGCGTGGCGGCGTCGTAGAGGTTGTGGCAGCGCTGGCACCAGCAGCGCAGGTTGGCGGGGTCGCAATTCTCCGGCGTGTGGTCGAGATGGGCGACGGTCAGAACGATGCGCACGATGCGCAACAGGAGCGGCTCGCGGCCGTCGAGATCGCACCACCAGTGCTCGCCCGGCTCCGGCCAATCCAGCCGTGCCATGGACTCGCCCTTGGGCCTGGCCTTCCACCACCGGCCACTTCCGTCGCGACCGCCCAGCGCCCCGTTGGCCACCCCGCAGCCCTCGCAGACGTTGCCAGCGCGCTTGCGGATGGCGGCGGAAACTTCCGGCCAGTCCGGTGGGTAGCGGTCCCTGTTCTCAGAGCGGATCGGCATTGGCGGATTCCAGCTTGGACTCGACCGTCGGGTAGTGGTGATGGTGAACCGCGGCCTCGTCGATGCCCATGGCCTCCATGAAGCGGTGGTCGGTGCCGGAGCGCACCCCCCACGCCAATAGGTCGTCGCCGTCGGCGTCGACCTGGAAGAGCCGGCCGCACGCGCACTCGAACAGGTCGACCAGCTCGCAGCCCGACTCGTCGACGGGATGCCTGTGCTCGCCCGCGCGACGGCACCACGGGCAGACGATCTCTTCCGCGCTGGCGAGGATCACGGTCGGCAGCGGCGGGATGTGGTCGAGGATGCTCACGCCGCCTCCTCGCGGATCTCGACGAACTGGACGCGGAGCGTCTTGGTCCACACCTCGGAGCAGCCGTCGATCCTCCGCCGCCAGACGATGCGCAACGTGTAACGCCCATCCTTGGAGCGGTAGACCGGCGTGCGGTCGGCGCGGATATAGCCGGCCGTCGTCAGCACCTGGTCGAACTGCGCCAGCTCGTGATCGGCGGCCATAATCTCGGTGGTCGGCCATGAACCGACGTGGCCGTGGCGCTTGGGGGTGCGGCGCTTCATGACTCGCTCGATCCCGGTCACTGAATGCGCCGGCCGCGTTGGTCAAACATCGGCCACGGCGAGTTGGGGTCGTCGCACCACGCGCGCTGGACATGCCAGTAACCGGGCAGGTTGCCAATCTTGCCGTGAACGTCCGTGCCGTCCGGGACATCAACGATAAACCGCTTCTCATCCTCCAGGGCTTGCGCGCACGCCGTCTCGGTTTTCATGTCGTAGGTGAGGACATAGGCGGTAGCCGGCACGTCCGGATAGTTCGGCCCCCACCCCATCATCGCAATGAACAACACGGTTTTCATGCCCCGACCTCCATTCCCAAATGCCCGCGCAGCTCACGGCCCAGGTCGACGATGAGGGCGTCGAGCTGCCTGTCCTCGTACCAGACCAGGCCGGCGGCGCCGGTGACGGCGAAGCCGCGCATCTCCAGGTTGACGCGCACGCCGTGATCGGCGAGGCGACGCGCCTGGGCGGCGATGACCCGGGTCCGGGGGTTGTCGGACGGGCGGCCCCAGTCGACTCCGGCCACCCGCGTGAGCCAGGACTTGAGCGCCTCGATCACCTTGCGGGCCTCGGCAGGGTCGCGCAGCCAGCGTTCGGACTCGATCCCGGTCTGACGCTTGACGAAGGCGCGCAGCGAGGCGTCAGAGCGATCGTTCACCACGCCCAGCCAATAGCCCGAGATCCACAGGGCGCGGATCTTGCCGGCCTGCGGAACCTCGGACGCCGACCGGGAGCGGGCGGCGCCGTTCAGATGATCCAACACTTTGCCCATCTCGGGCAGCGTGAGGGCGGAGCAGCTCTCCTTGCCGGTCACCGCCTTCAGCATGTCGCGGTAATCATCCCCATCAATGCCGCGCTTTTTGGCGGCGAAGTGGACGGCGCCGATCAGGCGCTTGCGGGCGGCCTCGGAAGGGACGGTCTTGCGGAGGGCGGTCATGATGGTTCTCCTCGTGGCATCGCGTTCAAGGTCTCCCACAGTCGATCGGCGCGGCGGCGGAAGCGCTCAGCTCTGGCGTCCAGCTTCTTTCGATTCGCATCGGCCGCTCGGTAGGCGTCGGACGCCCGCGAGAACCGCCTCATGGCCCTGTCCGCGGCGGGCAGGTTTCCGGCCGCGACCGCCCCCTGCCAGGCGCGCCACCCGACGTCGAATGCCTCGGCCAGCGGCCGGACCACCTCCCATGTCGCGGCGACCCTTTTCTGCGCTGCGACGGCGCGCCGGGACGCGACCTGCCACCGCGCAAGCACCACGTCGCGCTCGCTGGGGGGTAGCCGCCAGCCGACCACAAGATCGCGCACGAGCTGCAGCAGCTCGTCGCGGTCGAGCGTGTCCAGGACGTCACTCATGCGTTCCCGTCCTTCCAGATCGCTCCCATCAGCTCGGCGCCGCGGTGGCCGCGTTCCCAGACGTACCAGGCGTGGGCCTTGGGCGTGCCGCTGCCGCGCTCTTCGGGCGGCACCGTGAACAGCCAGCAGGTCGCGCGGTTGCCGCAAACCCAGACCCGGGCCGGCGGGTTGGCCTCCCACCAGGCGCGCCGGGTGTCCGACTCTCGCCACGGCTGGCGCTGGAAGCAGACGATCTTGCGGGCGCCCAGTTCGCGGGCATGGTCGACGAACTGGCAGGCGAGCGAGAACGGCGGGTTCATGAGGACGGTGCCGCCCTCCAACCTCGTCTTCCATTGCAGGAAATCGACACCGACGTTATCCGCGCCGGCATAACCCCAGTCGTAGAGATCGCACGCCAGTACGTCGTATCCGGCCGCCCGGGCCGCCTCGCTCAAGATGCCCGTGCCGCAGCAGGGGTCGAGCACGTCGCGCGTCAGGATCTCGACTTCCAGGATGGCGCGGGCCGCCCACGGATCGGTTTCCCAGCACTCCGCCGCCTCGGCCTGTTCTTCGAGCGACTTGAAGGACGACGCCGGCGAAATGCCCTCGAACTGGGGGAAGAGGCTGGCCTGGGTCATAGCTCCCCCCGCTTGCCAAATTCGCGCCGCTCGTCGCGACGTGCGAGGGTCATCAACCGCCCGCGGACCGAGTTCCATCTCCGGCCGACGCGGCGGGCGATCAAGGAGATGCTCGCGCCTTGCATGTCCATGGCGACGATGGTGGCGTCTTCCTCCTTGGAAAACCGCCGCACCAAGTGATTGCCCCGTGCCATAACGGCCGGGCCGACGATGAAGTCGTGGGATTTCAGGGTCTTGTTGGCGGGCTCGATTCCGTTGGCCAGGCAATGCCACGAGATGCACCCCTGGGAGACTCCCAACGCGTCGCCGATGCGTTTGTAGGACCACCCCTTTTCGCGCAGAGCGAAGGCTCGCTCCTTCGTCTCGGATGTCAGTTTTGGCGCGCTCACGAAATCCTCCGGGCCTGGGCGTCGAGGCCATGGCGGCTGACCGCCGCCACCAGGGCCTGCCAGTTGCCCTCGGCGGCGATGTAGCCCTGGATGATGAGGTCGGGGTCGAGCGGCGCCCCGTTCGCTGTCGCGCTGGCCAGGGCGGCCCGCGAGACCGTCCGCATGGCGTCTTTCAGTTGGCGCGCCTTGGCGTCGTCGGGCCGGGCGCGGTGGGTCCGGCGGCGCACTTCGCAATCGACGATCAGCAGTGACGAGAGCAGCTCGTTGGTCATGGCTATTCTCCAGGTGCGGCCGGGGGCGACGGCGTCACTACGTAGCCAGGCTCGACCAGGCCCCCGTGGACATCCTCCATGTCGTAGGCAGAGCGATTGTTGACGGCTTCCCGTCCGGAATCGGTGAGCGTCATCGGGAGGGCACGGCGCCCTTCCGACCATTCCCCAACATGGAACCAGTCCTGGTGGCGGCCGACCCAGTCGAACCATTCACAGCCCGATATCAAGTCGAACCGGACCTCGTCCGGGCCTTCCTCCATCCGGTACTTGTTCCACGGGCACACCCAGATCGTCCGATCCCGCATGCGTTCCATGAGCGCCCAATGGCTGTCGCGGATGCGGCGGGCGGTCTCCCGCGCCTTCGGATCGGTTAGCCGCTTGGGATCAGGCATCGACGGCCTCCATCGTCTCGTGGTCGTGGTCGACGTCGGCCTGGAGCCGTTCGATGAGTTCAAGCGCCGCGCCGATCACGGTGGCCGGCACCGAAGGGACCGGCGCACCGGCGTCCAGTTCCTCGGGCGTCGGCGGCCGCAGCCGCACGTGCGCCACGCTCTTGGCCATCTCGGACACCGGCACGCCGTACTGCAGGGCGACGGAGATGACGACGGCCGCGTCGTCGAGCACCATCGCCATGTGCGATCCTTCCTTGGCGCCGCCCAGGAACACCTCGCGGATGGCGCCCTCGGGGTCGCGCCCGACGGTCGCCGTGTAAACCTGGTCGCCGACGGTGAAGTCGACGTTCACGGACTCGCGGCGGTCCGGGAGGCGCTCGCGGGGCATCACACGCCTCCCTCGGCCTTCACCAGCTTGCGGTCGTGGGACTGGACGGCGGCGACGGCCGAGGCCGCCACCTGGATCATGACGCGGCCGTACTCGGGATCGTCGCCGGCCCGGCCGGCCGTCTCCGCCTCGTCGAGAAGCCGATAAAGGATGTCGTGCCAGTCCTGCTGGGAATGCGTGTCGTCGTGATCCGGTCCGCCGTGCCGCCCGTCCTGGCGGACGCGCTCGGCAACCGTCGCCTCGATTTTTTGGGTGACCAGGGCCTCGGCCAGAGCCCGGATCACGGGGTCGGCCAGCAGTTGGTCGCAGGCGCTGCACAGGTCGTCGTCGACCCAGTGGCAGGGGTTGCCGTCGGCGCCGACGCAGGCGTGATCATCGGTGCAGCCGCAGATCCGGCATTCGCGGATGAGAGTGGGCGCGCTCATGACACGGCCGCCAGGTCGATGGTGACCGCCTGCCAGCGGTCCTCGGGGGTCGCGCGGCGGTAAAAGCGGACATAGGTCTTGGAGCCTGTCACGCGGATGGAATCGGTGATGGCGGCCATCGCACTGCGCCAGCGCTCGTCGTCAATGTCGATCTTGCGCAGGGCGAACAGCGCCTCGCGGTTGACTTGGCCGGGCTTGTCAACCTCGAAGGCGTGGTTGACCAGGGCGCGGATCTCGTCGCGGCTGTCGGCCGCCCACTCCTCGATGCACTCGTCGATGCGCCCCTTCGCCACCTGCAACTCGGGGCCGAAGTCGATGTGATCCTGGACCGCCACCTGGACCTTGGCGCAGCCGTCGAAGCTGGTGAAGGTGACGTTGCCCTTCCGGCCGCCCTTGCTCTGGCCGTACTTCTCGCCGAGCAGGTCCATGAAGGCGGCGACGTCGTCGAAGGTGTGGCCCTTGAAGCGGGCAATCTGTGCCGACAACTCGTCGGCGTAGCCCAGGCACTTTTTGACGAGCTGGTCTTGAAGCTTGTCGATTTCCTTGACCAGGTGCTCGGGGACCAGGCGGCCCTTCGCATCCTGCATGTAGCCTTCGTGAACGGTGTTCATGATTGCTCCTTGAAGTTGGGGTTAACCCCGGTTTGAACGGGGGTTGAGGGCCTGCCACGCCGCGAACAGGGCGGCGATCGCCATGTCGATGGCGTGGCGGACGCGGTTGCGGAATCGGATGACACGGTGGCGGCGCATCACATCGTCTCCTTTTGGCCGCGGCCCGGGCGGTGGGCGGGGTCCCGCCGCGGCACGACGCGCAGCTCGTAGCCGACCACGTTGAGGGCCGCCTCGAACGTCACGATCGTCGGGGAGTGGCGGTACTTCCACTTGACCAAGGTCGCCAGCCCGAGGCCTCCACGCTCGGAAACATCGGTTAGGGCCACCTGCTGTTCCTCGGCGATCTCGAAGAACCGCCGGACCAGCGGATGGGCGTGGGGCGCGATCGGGCAGGCCAGGCGCTTGGGGTGGGGGATGCGCATCAGCGGGCGCCTTCGGCCTGGCCGAGATCGGCGCGCAGGCGCTCGACCTTGGCGCGCAGGGCGGGGTCCCGCCGGATGCGCTCCGGCACCACCCGCACGGCGTACATGACGGAAGTGTGGTCGCGCCGGAAGGCGCGGCCGATCTCGGGGAACGAACGCTCCGTCAACTCGCGCGCCAGGGCCATCGCCACGTGACGCGGCCGCGTCACCGCGTGCGAGTGGGTCTTGCCGATCAGGTCGGCGCGCGGCACGCCGAAGAGGGCGGCGACGCGCTCCTGGATCATGGAGATGGTGGGGGCGAAGCTCATGCCGCGCCTCCCGTCATCCGGCGCAGGCGCGAACCCACGAAGTCCAGCACGCCGGCGCCGCCGCAGGCCCGGCGGGCCTCCGGCACCGGCGCCGCCTCGATCCGGGCGACGGCGTCGGCGTCGGCGAGGTAGCCGGCCAGGGCCAGGTCGACGAGCGGCCCGGTGAGCTTGCCGGCGCGGCGCAGCTCCATGAGCTGGAGCGTGCGGTTGCGGATGGTGTCGGAGATCATGATCCCCTCCCTGTCTGGCTGTTGGGGCAGCCGTCCCGGCAGGCGCGATACAGCCTGACCCGGGTCGAGTTGGTGGCGGCGAAGGGCGCCGCTTGGGCGTCGCGGCAGCGGTCCTTGGCCAGCGGGCCGAGGACCGGGCAGGAGACGGTCTCGCCCAGCAGGGCGCCGCGCACCTTGTCCTCGATCTTCGCGGTGTCCGACGGGTACTTCGCGTGGAAGAGCTGGTTGACGGTGGCGGGCGAGTAGCCGATGAGGTCGCCGGCCGCCCTTTGCGATTGCCGGGCGTCGCAGTATTCGGCCAAGGCGACCACCCAATCCGGGGCTTCGGGACCCCATGCGGCACGCACGGTATCGACGGCGGGAACGCGGACCTGGGCCATCAGCGCGTCTCCTGTCCCATGACCCGGCGCAGGTTCGGGTCCCATACCCAATCCGTGCGCTGGATCATCGGAGCCAGCGGTCCCGAGTTGCGGCACAGGCGCAAGACCGCCGGCCGCTCGCCGGGCAAGGCGGGAATGACCACCGCCAAGTAGCCGGTGCGGAGAAGATGCCTGACGTACGTCTTGGCGGTGGCCGGCTTGACCACGACCTCGTCGGTCGAGGCGTGGATGGCGAGATCCCGGTAGGTGAACCTGCCCAGCATCTTCATGGCCCGCCACATCTGCTCGTTGCCGAGGCCGGACCGCGGTGCCGGCGCGCCGTCGCGGCGCACCACCGGCGCCTCGGGGCCGGGATCGTTGGCGATCTCGTAGACATCGGCGTCCGTACCCGGGACCGGCTTCGTGCCGACGCGCTTGAGGATGCCGGCGCGGAGCAGCCGCTTGATGTAGTCGCGCACCGTGTCGCGCCGCGCGTTGCCTGCGCCGTCGATGTCGGAGACGGTGAACCGGCGCAGCTCGCGCATCGTCGACCAGAAGTGCTGGTGGCCGCGCAGCGGCACGTTCAGCACCGCCTCGTTGACGGGGTGGCGGCCCATCACGCGGCCCTCCGCGCCGGCGCCGCGCCGGTGAACAGCGGTCGGTCGCCCCACGCCTTGACGCCGACCGCGTCCAGCCCCTCGACGTCGGCGAAGGCCTGGACCTTTTCGAGGTTCACGCAAATGCGCCGCGGGCGGCCGCCACTCTTCGTAACGATGTGGGAAAGCAGGTCGCGCTCGACGGTGAGGTGAGGGTGATAGAGCGCTGCCAGGGCGTCGGCGTCCTCGACGTCGGCCGGCTGGGCGGGAACCCAATCGAGCACCCGGCCGTGGAACCGTTCCGAGACCTGGGCGATCTTGGAGGGAAGCAGCTCCTCGCCGATGATGACCACCGGCGTCCCGCTCTTGTCGTGCAGCTCGCGCACGGTTTCCAGGTAGCCGCGCTTCACCACGTGATCGAACTCATCGACGATCAGCGGCCGCCCCGCCGTCATGGCCAGGGCCTCGATCGCCCTGTCCACCATGTCGGCGATGGTGCCCTTGGGCTCGACGCCCAGCTCGATCAGCAAGTGCCGGCAGAACTTCGCCTTGGTCCAGGACTCGCCGACCTCCAGGTAAAAGGCCCGCGTCTTGTGCGCCGCGAAGGTGGCGGCGCACGTCTTGCCGTAGCCCGAGAAGCCGTGGAAGACGCCGATGCCGGGCAGGTGCGGCTTGCGGTTGAGCACGCGCGACACGAGTTCTGAGAACAGGGCGACGTTGGCCAGCATCGCCGTGGTGTTGACGGTAGGCACGCTTTTCTGCATGATTGTCCCTCACGTTGGAGTTGACTTCGCCCGCCGCCCCCGCGGCGGGTTTCGTTTTGTCAGGCCTCGGCGGAGGCGCCGTAGGTCATGGCAAATCCCTGGTATTCCGGGGTGCGCACGTAGCGGGCGAGCCACACGGCGTCCTCAGCAGACACCGGCCGCCCCTCATCCGTCGCGGTCTCGATAGCCTGGGCGCGCGCGTAGCGTTCCCGCTTCAACTGGATCTCCGTCTTCGGGATCTCGAAGTGGGCGATGCGCGCCTCCGGCCGGGATTCCGGCTCGCGGGTGCGCTCGGGCGCCCGGCCGTCCATGACGCGGGCCGCCTCGGCGGCGCCGTCCAGGCCGGGGCTGGTGTGGGTTTCGCTGCGCTTCGGGAGCGCGATGACAGTGCCGTGATCGCGGCGGGCCACCTCCAGTGTGCGGTCGATCATGTCGCGCGGCTTCATGCGGGCGATCTCGCGCCTGAGCGGCGCGACCTCGGCATCCAGGCGGGCCTTCTGGGCGACGCGCAGTTCGCGCACCGCCTCACCGGGGTCCTTGCCCAGGCGCTCGGCGCACTCCGCCACGCAAAGGAAGGTGACCTTGTCCTCCTCGTAGACCACGAGCCGGCCCATGTCGGCCGGATCGTGGCGGCAGAAGACGCGGGTGCCGGGCACGAGGGCGAAATGGCGGAAGTCGGCCTGGTCGTATTTGATGCCGAACTTGGTGACCTGCTTGAAGCCGTCCTTCCCAGCGATCGGCGCCAGGAAGAGGTCCAGCGCGCGTTCGTTCTCGATGCGCCGGACCGGGCCTGTCCAGGCCGTGGCCATCTCGAAGGGGGTTTTTCCCTTAAGACCGGCGTGGGCGCGGTTGGCGTATTTCAGGTCGCACCATTCGTCGACCAGGGCTTGCAGCTCGGCGGCGGTGAGCTGGACCTCGAACGCCTTGGCGTCAGACTGGCCGAGGCGCTTCGAGAACTCCTTGCGCGCCTCGATCTTTTTGCGGTCAGCCACGCTGTGCCCGACGTAGCCGGGAAGCAACTCCATGAAGGAATGCTGCAGCGTGCCGATGTGACGCTCGACCGTGCCCTTCTGCCAGGGCGAGTAGGGGTCGCAGACGTCGATCTTGATGCCCAGGCCGGCGATCGCCGACACCGCCCAGCGCGAGCTGAAATCCGAGCCGTTGTCGGTGCGGATGATCTCGGGCACGCCCCAGGCCAGGATGGCCTTGCGGATGAGGGCGAGCACCGCCTCGGTACGCGGCGTCTTGGTGACCAGGACGATCATCCGCCGGGTGTAGATGTCGACCACCACATAGACCGAATGGCGGCCGTCGGTGAGCAGCGCGTCGGCGGGGCTGGCGTCGATCTCCCATAGCATGTTCGGGCTGGTCACCCAGGCGTTCATGCCGCGGCCCGAGATCCGCATGGTGTTCTTGAAGCCGTCGGGGTCCGTCTCGCGCTTGAGCAGAGCGGCGTTTTCATCCTTCCAGGCGGCCACGAAGCGCTGGAAGGTGCGGATCGGCGGCATCTCGACGGCGCGCACCTCGCCGGTCGATTCGACCACGACGTCGACCTGGTCGCCGAAACGCTCGCGCACCTGGTCGCGGATGGCCTCGGCCTTGAGGTGTGGCGCGTGCACGAGCAGCGCGCCGATGAAAGTGGCGACCTCGCCGCCGTTGGCCTGGCCCAGTGTGCCCCCCTTGGGGCGCCCCTTGTAGGCGCCGGCGAGGCGGCCGACCCGGCCTTCCTCGGCCAGGATCTGCCAGTTGCGGATACTGTTCGGCGATATCCGCGCCTTGGCCTTGCGCACCCACGCCGGCACAGCGACCAGATAGGCGCCCTCGCGGGCCACGTGGTTGCCGTCGGCATCGACCGTAGTCTCCCCGGCAAGGTTGTAAAGTTCGCAGAAGATCTGGCGGGCCAGGGTAGGTGCCAGGCGCGAGCGCGCCAGAAAGTCACGGAAAAGTCCGGTGATGACCAAGCGCGCGTCGCGCCTCAGCACGGCCACTTCGGTGGTCGGGACCTCGTCATCGGCGGCACCGCCCGCCTGAGTGGGCAGATTACCCACTTGGATCTGCGCCGCCGATTCCTTGGCCTCCATCGCCGCCAGGGCGAGGCGCGCCGACAGTGGTAGGATGGAGGTATCATAGACAAGGCCGCCGCCCTGTTCGGTATTCGGTTTCGACGGCCATCCGTCCCGCTTTGCCCGGCGGATTACGCCACTCTCCGATTCCGGTACGCCAGGAAGCTTGAGGGCGGCGATCTTCGCCGCCGTCATCCACGCCTTCATGCACCCCTCCATTCGCGGCGCGCGGCCTTAATGACCACGTCCAGCCGCTCTTTTTCGGCCGTCGCGATGGCTTCGCGGACGGCGCCCAGCCAGCGCTTGTCGATCAATACGTTGTCGGAGCGGTCGAGCAGGACGGCGACCGGCCGGAAGTCGCCGGTCACCGTGCACAAGGCCCACAGCCGCTCGGGGTTCAATAGGTGATCTTCTCTGCTCTCGCTGGCCGCGGCATTCAGCACGTGCTCGCTGATCTCGGCATCCAGCATCGCGGACATCTCGGAGGCCACGTTGGCGCGGGTGCGCCCGCACTCCTTCAGCGTCGTCGAGACCGCCTTCGCCAGCTTGGCCCGGAAGCTCGCGGCGCGGACCTTCTCGGCCTTATGGGCCACCACGGGCGGCTGCCAGTCGAACAGGTTCAGCGTGCGGCGATCGGTGGCCATGGCTACCTCACCGTTCCGGTGACCGTTCCGGTGCCCTTCAGGAACTGGACGAACTGCTCGCGCGCCTCCGAGGGCGCGGTGTTCCACAGCCGGAGCAGAGAGCCGTAGGCGGCGATCACGGGATCGGGCTCCGCGTCGCCGCGGATGCGCCGGGCCGCCGCCTCGACGGTCTTCTCGGGAGCGGCGGCGTCGAGCATCATTTCGACGATGCGACGCTGCGTCTTGGCGTCGTACTTAGACAGGCGGTGGATCTCGCCTTCCTTGGCCGCCACCTTCGTCCCCGCGAGGCGCGCCCGGACGTCGGGGTCGAGGTTCTCGGCGATCGCCGTCGCCCGCTTGATGGTGGCGTTGGAAAAGCCGGTCCGCTTGGCCGTCTCCTTGGAGAAGGACCAAAGGCTAAAGTTTAGCCTTTGATCGCCCCGGCGGTTTCCGCCGCGCTTCGTCTCGGGGTGAAGTTCCTGGTAGATCTTCTTGCGCTCGGCCAGGAAAACGGCGCGATCCAGCGGGTTCAACTCGTAGCGTGCCAGGTTCTCGTCGACCTCGGCCATCCGGATCTCCAGGTCCGGCCGGTCGGTCTCGGTCTGCCAGACCTCGGCGCGGATCTCGGTCCAGCCGAGCGACTGGGCCGCCAGCGTCCGATGAAGGCCGGCGGCCAGTAGCGGGGTCCCCTGATGCTCGGCGACGATGATCGGCTGCTTCTGGCCATCGTCCGCCATGGAGGCCGCCAGCACCTCGACGTGCTCCGGGCTGACCGGCCGCAGGCGCTTGCTTAAGTCGATGGCGGCGATCGGCACCATCTGGGTACCCAGCAGCTTCATGAGTGGGCTCCAAAAAAGGTGGCTGGCGTCCTGGGGGACGCGCCGCCAAGTTGGAGGGAACGGAAACGAAAGGCGGCGGGGCGGGCCGCCTCGGGTGGGGTGCTGACGGCCCGCCCCGCTTCCCCTATCATCGGAGCCGTCACGCAACCGATGGGGGATGAAATGGACGAGAAGGATGCGCAGGACCTCGCCGTGACGAAGGTCCGATGCGAGGTTACGCGATGGGTTTCTTTGCTGACCCTGGCGATGCTGATAAGGCGGAGAGTCCTGGACGGCGACGAGATATCGAGGCTGATTGAAGCCAAGGCCGTCGATCTGTTTTCGCAGGGGCGAAGCCTGGTGGCGGAAGGGATGCTGGTCGATCTGGCGCAGATCAAGCCGCTGATCCTAGAAGGAATCGATCCGGCGCAGATGTTGGTCATCGACGCCCTCCAAAGGCTTGACGCCGGACCCGAGCTTCAAAGCGCCTTTCAAGAGTGGCTGCAGATTGCAACTCCCGAAGAGATTTCAGATGAAGTGCGAGAGCTGTTGCGACGCTGGAGCCCACCACCGAGGGACGACGACCGACATCCTGGCGAATAGCTTCGACGACGATGGGCCGCAGGAGCCGGGCCAGCGAGCGGGTGACGATGTTCTCCCTGTTCATGCCAGGCGTCCTTTTTGACGTTTCGGGAATTTGGGCGGCATGCAATAATTCGCCGCGGGTTGAGGCTTGAGCCGCTGGCCGTCCGTGCGGTAGCGCGACGGCCACAGTTCGGTGGGCGGAACTCCCAGGGCCTTCGCGATGGCATGCTCGCCGGCGCGATGGGGATAACGGGCGGTTGCCCTGGCGGTCCCGGTCTTGAGGCCGTGGTCGCGGTCGACTTCGGCGAAGGTGAGGCCGGCCTGGTTGAGCAGGTACCGGATCTCGATAGGGTTCTTGTCAGCCGTCCTGGGGCTCATCCTTGTACCCTTGTGTCAGCCGATCTGGGGGATCGGCTTTTGTCGGGTGTCAAAATTCACGAACGGGATAAACATAGCGAAATTTCGCTCGCATGACAAGCGACGTATCGCGCAAGACTTCGGAAAGTGTGCGTTTTGTCGCTCATTGTAGGGAGTTTGTTTTGGATCAATGGGTTAGAAGAAGTCTGACCACGGGGAGGAAACCCTGACGCCAAGGTCAGGGTTCGGCGCCATGGAAGCTGACCATCTGGCAGCGCGAATCAAACAGGTGATCGGGGGCGTTAGTGCGCGATCTTTCGCTAGTCGGGCGGGGATGAGCGATAGCACGCTCAGGAGCATTGTCGGCGGCGCGCGCCCCACAGTAGACAATCTTGTTTTTATCGCTCGGGCCGCCGGGGTCTCGGTCCACTGGCTGGCAACTGGCGAGGGACCGATGCGGGTAGGAGGCGGAGATCCTGCTCTGCCCGTACCCCTAGCCGAAGGCTTTGTTATGGTGCCACGCTATAATGTCGAGGCTTCGGCCGGCCATGGGACGCTCAACGGCAACGAGCACGTTGTTGATTACATGGCGTTCCGGGAGGATTTCGTGCGTCGCGTGCTGCGCGCCGAGCCGGCCCACTTGGCGCTCATCAGCGCTGTCGGCGATTCCATGGAACCCGCCATCCGCGCCGGCGACCTCCTGTTGATCGACCGCGGCGTGGACCGCATCATGGACGACGCGATCTACGTCCTGGGTATCGGCGACGAGCTGGTGGTCAAGCGCGTCCAGCGCTTCTTCGACGGCGGTCTCACGATCAAGAGCGACAACGCCACCTATCGCGAACAGACCATCGCTTCGGACGACGCGCCGCAGCTCCGGGTCGCCGGCCGCGTCCGATGGATTGGCCGCCTGATCTGAGTGAGGCGTCACTGGGTTTTGGTTCAAAACCGAATGACGTTTTTCGGTCCCCTTGGGGCCGACTTTCTGACGTCTGCGAATAACTCGCGCTGGAGCCGTTTTTTTGGCCAGCCCCCGCGATGGCCGCCGTCTACCGCCGATTCCGTTTCGTTATGTCCCCGCCAGTCCCACTATATTCCGCCCCCCGCCCCATACAAAACCCAGTGTCGTCTAACAGGATCCTGCCGTCTCGAAAGATGCAGCCCTGGATCGGCGCGGATTTCCCGGTTGCTGTACCATCCTCGCCGGCGCCGATCGTGCGGGCGTCCGGCACCCCTGGTCCTGCAGTTCGACACTTCTGCCGATTAGCTTGGCACCCAGGAGGCTCAAGTCTTCGCGCTCACGGGCAAGGCATGCCGAATCGCGATCGAGACGATTCGCCGCTCGCTGACCATGCCCAGCACTGAGAGACCATCGGCGGAGGGCTCGATCACCAGGGACGAACGGCCCCTCGGCGTCGGGCCGCACCGGGCAATCCGGAGGGTTAGTCAATTCCGAGGCCAGCCGTTCGGAGGCCATTTGGAATCCCGACACGGTGCCTGTCAAACGTGAGATTTCGCCGTCGTGAGCGGGATCGAAAGCCGGCGGCGGCCGAACTCCTAAGTGTGAATACGCATCCAACACCGATCCGCCTCAGCTTGCCGCACGCCATTGAATAATTGCGTGAATCGTCATTTTGGCAGGGAGCAAGTTTCGCGCGAAAAATGACCTCAGCGGATTCCATGTTTTTCATTCCAAGTCAATGCGTTGGGCGACATTGGCGGTGGGGGTTGGCGTTGAAAGCGTATTCACAGCACATCCCCGTCATCGGCAAGTCGGAGCGGAAGGACGGGGCCCCGTCCAGGGTCGACTTCCGCTTCGATCCAGAGCGCAATCGCTATCTGTGCCCCCAGGGCAAGTCTTTGACGACGATCGGTTACGTCTGGGCAGACAACACGGCGCGCATGTCGTGAATGTGCCATTTACGGAGAAAACCTAAGGCCGGCAATTCGTGCCCGTTTTCCCAATGGACGTCGCCCGTTTGAAGCGGTCCAGGCGGAAGAGATGAGGATCGACGCAGGGCGTCCGGCCCATGACCAGTTCGGCCATCAGCTTTCCCGCTCCCGGCCCGATACCGAAGCCGTGGCCGGAAAGGCCGCTCGCCAGGAAGAAGCCAGGAATGGCGTCGACCGGCCCGATCACCGGCGTTGCGTCGGGTGTCACGTCGATCAGGCCCGCCCAGTTTTGGGTGATCCGCGCCCCGGCGAAGGCCGGGAACGCCCGGCGAAGATTGTCCAGGCCCTCACGATTAAGCGACGGGACGGGGGCGGGATCGAGCACCCGTACGCGTTCGAAGGGAGAGATCTCGTCGAGCCGCCAGTGCCGCGGAATTTGCCATTCCTCGACGAATCGGCGGCCGATGCGCAATCTGAACTCGCGCCAGGTTTTGACAAGGCTCGGCAGGTAGTCGACGAACAGGCGGAAGCTGTCCGGCACGACGGGCGCGATGGTGGCATTTCGCCGAGCTACCGAGAAACTGCCGTCCAGCCGTCTGCAGAACGAGAAGTCGCCGCCCCCGACTGGCATCTGCGGAACGCCCTCGACGGCGCTGATCCGGGCGACCGTACCGAGGACCTTAAGCTGCGGGAAGTCGATGCCGAGGTTGCCGGCAAACAGGCGCGACCACGCCCCGCCGGCCAGAACGGCCGCGTCGCAGCCGACGGCGCCCCGTTCCGTCACTACGCCGCACACTCGGCCGGCCTGACGTTCGATGCCGCGTACCGCGCAGCCGGTCGCGATGCCGACCCCCGCCCGCCGCGCCGCCTCGGCGATGGCGGGGGCGGCCATGGCGGGCTCTCCCCGACCGTCGCTCTCGGTATAGAGCGCCCCCTTGAACGAACGGGCCAGGCCCGGCAGATGGGCGGCCAGTTCGTCACGGCCCAGGAAACGGGATGGCAGGCCAAATTGGCGCGCGTGGATCAGCCAATCCTCGTACTCGGCCATGACGCGGGCGGAATCGATCAGATAGGTGATCCCGGTGCGGCGGAAGCCGGTTTCGGCGCCCACTCTCGCATTCATCCCTTCCCACAACCGCAGGCTTTCGATGGCGAGCGGAAGCTCGGCGGGGTCGCGGCCCATCTGGCGGACCCAGCCCCAGTTGCGGCTGGACTGCTCGGCGCCGATCCGCCCCTTCTCGCACAGCAGGACCTTGAGGCCGCCCTCGGCCAGGGACAAGGCTGTGGACGTGCCGACGATGCCGCCGCCGATCACGACCACGTCGACCTTTCGCGGCAGGGTTTCGTCACCGATCACAGGATCGAGAGGATTTTCACCCATTCAAACGCCTCCGGGATCAAACGGCCTTGCGGAACGCATCAGTGGCTAAACAAAAGCCTCGGAAGCCACAGGGCGATTTCCGGAAAGATCGCCAGAATGACCGTTCCGATGCAAAGCAGAAAGAAGAAGGGCACGGTCGCGCGCACTGTATTCTCGAAGGTACGTCCCGTGAGCCCTTGCAGGATGTAGAGGTTGAGGCCCACGGGCGGAGTGATGGCACTCATCTCGATCATGATGATCAGATAGATGCCGTACCACACCGGATCGAAGCCGGCGTGTACCACCAGCGGCAGCACGATCGGCACGGTCATCACCGTCATCGAGGATCCGTCGATGAACATGCCGAGCACGATGTAGATGAGGGTCAGCATGAACAGCAACAAATAAGGCGACAGCTTCCATGCCGCGATGGTTTCGGAAATCGCGGTGGGGAGGTTGATGTAGGCGATCGCCGCGGAAAGGAAGGAGGACGAGGCGATGAGGATACACAGCATGGCCGAGATGCGGATGGTGGCGCCCAGCGAATCCCGCATCAGCGCCCAGGAGAACTGTCTCGTCACGACGGTGATGATGATGGCTGTCAGCACGCCTACAGCCGCGGCCTCCGACGGCGTCGCCAGACCGGAATAGATGGAGCCCAGTACGATCACCATGAGGATGATGATCGGCATCAGGTTGCCGATGCTTTTCAGGATCTCGTGTCCGCTGATCGGCGTATCGTCGCGCGGTGCGATCATCGGGGTTCGCAGGGATCGAAGGCCGATGTAGCCGGAATAGAGGCTGGCGATCATCAGCCCCGGCACGATGCCGGCGGCGAACAACTGGGCGATCGAGACCTCGCCGATCACGCCGTAGATGATCATGGCGATCGACGGCGGAATGAGCAGGCCGAAGGTGCCGGCGCCGGCCAGCGATCCCGAGGCCAGATTCACATCGTAGCCGCGCTGCATGAGTGCGGGGATGGTGATCTTGCCCACCGTGGCGCAGGTGGCGGTACTCGAGCCGCTGATGGCGGCGAACAGCGCGCAGCCAAGCACGTTGGTGTGCAGGAGCCGGCCGGGAATCCGCTTGACCAGCGGTGCCAGCCCGAGGAACAGCCGTTGCGCGATGTCGGTGCGGAAAATGATATCGCCCATCCAGATGAACATCGGAATGGCCGCCAGTTCCCAGGAGATGGCCTTGGAGGCGATCACCCTGGTGGCGATCATGCCGATCCGCGTCGGCGGGTAACCCAGGGTGATCGACAACGCGCCCAGTGCCGCCATCAGCAACCCGACGAATATCCACATCCCGGCGCCGAGAAACGCGGTGGTAAGTGCGAGAACGATCAGGCCGGACGTCAACGTATCCATCGGCAATCCTTCCATTCCGCAAGCCCGGTCGGCCGCCGGGCGTGGGCGGTTCTCTTAAAGCACCAGCGTGGCGTCGGATTCGTATCGGGTGGTCAGCAGGAGAAGCAGGCGGACCAGAAATTGAAGCAACAAAAGCGACAGCCCAACGAAAAAGATGGCGTCGGGAATCCACAGGGGAATGGGCATCATATGCTGGGTCGTGGTCCCGCGGACGAAGTCGCGCGACAGGATGTGCCACTGAAAATGCAGCAGAAATCCGAACGCCCCGATCGCGCAGGCCAGTGAGAATCCTTCCACCCACGGGCGGATGGGTGCCGGCAGCCGCTGGGTGACCACGCTTACCCGGATCATGGTCCCCTTCTCCAGGGCCCAGGCCATGGCGAGGAAGGTGATGGCGGCAACCCCGTATCCCACCAGCACGTCGGTCATGTAGGTGGACAGCGAAAAGAACCGCAAACAGATTTCGACGATGATGAGGCTGGCCATCAGGACCAGCAAGATGCCGGCGATAACGGCGGCAAGGGTGTTGAGCCGCGATGAAACCGCGGCAATCAGACCGATCCAGCGTGGTGGTGCCTGCGGCCGGTCCTGACCCTCGACCTCTGCCATGCCCGTTTTCCTCCCCGCCAGACTCCGCATCGTTCGCCCCGACCAACCGCCGGGACCGGGCCTCACCCCGAGCCTTCAAAGGGTGAGGCCCGCAGCTGCGATACGCCCTCGCGGGCCGTCAGCCCGAGATCTTGGCGATTTCGTCGAGGACCTTCTTGCCGCGATCGCCGACCTTCTTCACCCACTCCTCCTTGACGGGCTTGGCGGCCTCGGAAAGCACCTTGAACGCCTCCGCCGGCGGCTCGCGGGTGATCTTCATGCCGTGGGCCTCCATGGCTTGGTAGCCCTTCTCGACCGACTCGGCCGTGGTCTTCCATGCGTAGTCGTCCGCCAGTTCCGAGGCTTCCTCGATGGCCTTGCGGGCCTTCGGCGACAGTTTGTCCCAGGCGTCCTTGTTCACGTGCATCATGAACAACGCCATGACGTAGTTCATGGCCGTGAAGTTGTTCACGTAATCCCAGACGCTGAGGCGCATGCCGCCATCGGCCGAGGTCAACACCGCATCCACGCCGCCGGTCGAAAGCTGCGGCACCAAGTCGGCCCAGGCGATCTGCAGCGGCGAGGCGCCGGCGGTCTTGAAGGTCTTGGTGCCGATGGCATCGTAGGTGCGGATGCGCAGCCCCTTGAGCGCCTCGACCCCGTCGATCGGCATCTTGGCATGAATGCCGCTTGGCGCGTTGGGCATGGCCCACAGCACCACCATGTTGTGGGCGGCGAAGATCTTGGTGATTTCCGGTTTGGCGATCTTCCACACCTTCCGCATGTCCCCTAGCGTCGGCACCAGGAAGGGCAGGGAGGTGAGGTCGAAGAACGGATCGATGCCGCTCAATTGCGACGTGAGCGTGATCGCGCTTTCTACGAGCCCGTCCTCGACCGCGCTGAACTGGTCCACCGACTTGTAGCCAAGCGTTCCGCCACCGTGATAGGTGATCTCCAGTTCGTCGCCGACCCGCTTCTTCACCTCGTCGATGAAGTGCCGGCAGTCCATCCCGGTCAAGGAATTCGGATCGTATTCGTCCGCCAGGCCCCACTTTTGGGGGGTGGCGTAAGAGATCTTTGGCCAGGCCGACACTGCGGATGCGGCCACCATTCCGGCCGACAGCCGCAGGACATTCCTTCGCGTGATGCGCATGTTAATTCTCCTGCTGAACGTTCACCCAAACGGCCTCGAAGCTCACAATACTATCCCAATTATTAGCCCAATTCAAAATATTGGATTAATCATCCATGTTCCGCGGGGACGGCTTTCGGCGTGAGCCAAATCGGTCGGCCCGGTCCTTCATCGTCCTTTTCCCGGCGCCGGATCGATCGTCCCGTAGTGCCGGCTGATGTAGTCCTCGGAAAATTTCCCGTCCTTCAGGTCCGCCCTCACCGCTTCGGCCGTCCGTTGCGACGCTTCGCCGTAGCCGCCGGCCCCGGCGGTCTGCATCACCACGAGGTCGTCGGGCGTCACCTTGACCCGGGGAACCTTGGTCGGCAGTACCTTCAGCGCGCCGTCCACACTGCGGATACCGAAGAAGCCTGTCTCGCCCTCCTTGCCGCCGAATAACCCCCAGGGCCTGTGGGTGAACCGCTCGGCGGTGCCGCCGAAGGTGCAGTCCGTCGTCAGGGGGCGGATGACGCGACGCAGCCCGCAGCCGCCGCGGAAGCGCCCGGCGCCGCCGGAATCCTCGACGATGGCGTATTCCTCGACCAGCAGGGGGAATTCCCGTTCGATGGCCTCGATCGGCGTGTTGGCGGTGTTGGTGACGTGAACCTGGACCGCGTCCTTGCCGTCCTTGGTGGCCCGACCGCCGAAGCCCCCGCCCATGGTCTCGAAGAAGTAGAAGGGGTTGCCGGTCCGCGGATCGGTGCCGTAGAGGTAGATGCCGGTGTTTGAACCGTTGGACGCGGCCACGACGCGTTCCGGCAGGGCGTCGGCCAGCGCGCCGAGGATGACGTCGACAATCCGCTGGCTGGTGTAGGAGCGGTTGGTCACCGCAGCCGGGTAGTTGGGGCGCACGAGCGAGCCTTGCGGTGCCTCGACCTCGATCGCGCTGAGCAGACCGTGGTTGTTGGGAATGTCGGGATCGAACAATCCCTTGAAGGTATAGATCACCATCGACACGGTATCGACCCAGGGGGAGTTGACGTTGCCCGGGGTTTGCGGCGCCGTGCCGGTGAAATCGACGATCAGGCGGCCGTCGGTCTTGCGGATCGTCACCACCACCGGCAGGTCGTGGTTGGCCACCCCGTCATCGTCGAGAATGTCGCGGAAGGTGTATTCCCCGGCCGGGATCATTTCCAGCGCCCGCTCCATGCGCTCGCGGGTGCGGGTGATGAGTTCCTCGAACGCTGCCTCGACGAAATCGGCGCCGTAGCGGTCGCAGATTTCCTTCAGTCGCTTGACGCCGAGCGACACCGCCGCGAACTGGGCGTAGTAGTCGCCCCGCCGCTCGTCGGCGCCGCGCACGTTGAGCAGCATGATCTCGAAGATGTCGCGATTCAGCGTCCCCTTGCTGAACAGCCGGACCATGGGGATGCGGAAGCCCTCCTGGAAGATCTCGGTCAGCCCGCCGCTGGCCCCGCCCACGTTGGATCCGCCGATGTCGGCATGGTGGGCGGTACAACCACTGAATCCCACCAACCGCCCGCTGTGGAACACGGGCGCGATGATGCAGACGTCGGGCAGGTGGCCGCCGGACGCCGCGTAAGGGTCGTTGCCGACGAACACGTCGCCCTCGTGGATGTCGCCCTGGTACTTTTCCACCAGCTTCGAGATGGTGCCGGAGATGGCGCCCACGTGGACAGGCAGCGAACGCTTGGCCTGCATGATCAGGCGCGCCTTGGCGTCGAACAGCGCCGTGGAGTGGTCGCACCGCTCCTTGATGTTGGTGGAATAGGCGCTCTTCTGCAACGCGACGAAAGTTTCGTCGGCCACCGAGCGCAATGCGTTGGACAGGATTTCGAGGGTGATCGGGTCGTGGGCGATAGGCTTAGGCATGGCTCTGAGTCACCGTGACGAGGATGTTTCCATAGGCATCGATGCGGGCGACGTCGTCGGGGAAGATGACGGTCGTGGAGTCCATTTGGTCGATGATGGCCGGTCCGGTGATGGCGTCTCCGGGTTGCAGGGCGTCGCGGCTGAAAACCGGGGTCATCATCGCGCTGGTGGCGGAGAAGCGGACCGGGCGGGTGTGCGCCGCCCTGGGTGCGCGGGTCGTGGTGATCGCCCGCTTGGCGGGCCGTGGCGCGCCCAGCGAGGCCCGCGCCGTGGCCCGGCAGTTGACGATCTCGACCGGGGCATCGTGGTTGGCGAAGCCATAGGCCCGCTCGTGGGCGGCGAAGAAGCGCTCGAGGATCACCGGCAGCGAAGCGATGTCGATGTCACCGTTTCCGGTGCCGGTGCCGACGTCGACGGTGAGCTCGAAGTTCTGGCCCTTGAAGCGGGTGTCGAGTGAGAAGTCGATTTGCCGGCGGGCCGGATTTGTCTTTTCGGCCTCGAACCAGGCCGCCGCCTGTCGCTCCAGGGCCGAGAGCCGCTCGCGTAGGTTCTCCATCCTCTCGGGCGTACACGGGAACACGCTGCTGAGGACGAAGTTCTCTTGGAGGTCGGCGTCCGCTAGGCCCTGGGCGCAGACGATGCCCGGCGCCAGGGGAATGAGGATTTCCCTCATGCCAAGGGCTACCGCTACGTCGCGGGCATGCAGGCCGCCGGCGCCGCCGAACGGCATGAGCGTGAAGTCGCGCGGATCGTGGCCCCGTTCCACCGATAGCGTGCGGATGGCGCGCACCATATTGACGACCATGACCTCCAGCAGGCCGAGAGCGGCCTCCTCGACCGTCTTGCCCATGGGATCGGCGACCGTGGCGATGGCCGATCGGGCGCGTTCGACATCCAGCCGCATCTCGCCGTTCAGCAGGGATTCGCTGAGGCGGCCGAGCACGAGGTTGGCGTCCGACACGGTCGGCAGCGTGCCGCCCCGGCAATAGCACGCCGGTCCCGGTTCCGCGCCGGCACTCTGGGGGCCGACCTTGAACAGGCCGTCGGCGTCGAACCAGGCGATGGAGCCGCCCCCCGCGCCGACCGTGGTGATGTCGATCATCGGCAGCATGATGGGGAAGCCGTCGACGTCGCGGCCGTGAGTCAATTCGGTCTTGTAGTCCTGGATCAGGGCCACGTCGGCGCTGGTGCCGCCGATATCGAGGGTGATGATGTTCGGCCGCTCGGCCTCGCTGGCGATCTGGATCGCCCCCACCACGCCCGCCGCCGGTCCCGACAACGCCATGCGGACCGGAAAGGCGCGGGCCACATCGAGCGACATCAGGCCGCCGCTCGACTGGTTGATGCCGACCCGTGCCCCGGGAACGGTCTGCTTCACCGTATCCACCAGGGACGACAGGTAGACGTCGAGCCGCGGCTGGAGATAGGCATTGATCACCGTGGTGGCAAACCGCTCGAACTCGCGGAACTCCGGCTGGACCTCCGACGACAGCGAGATCGCCATCCCGGGTAGCGCCCGGCGCAGCGCGTCGCCCACCTCGCGCTCGTGATCGGGGCGCAGGTAGGAAAACAGGAAGCACACGGCCACCGCCTCGGTCCCCGACGCGCGGAGCGCCTCGATGACGTGGCCCAGGCCCTCAGAATCCACGGGCGTGCGGACCGAACCGTCCGCCATGGTGCGCTCGCCGAGTTCGAAGCGGTGCCGGCGAGGCACCAGGGCCTCGGGCTGATCGAGCTGGAAGTCGTAGATGGCGGGACGGACCTGGCGGCCGATTTCGAGGATGTCGCGGAAGCCCTTGGTGGTCACCATCGACACCGCCGCGCCGCGCCGCTGGATCAGCGTATTGGTCGCCACCGTGCTGCCGTGGCACAGGCGCTCCACGTCGTCCAGCGGTACACCGTGGGCGGCGCTGAGCTCGCGAAGCCCGGCGATCACCGCGTCGGTGGGATTGGACGGAGTGGAGGGGCGCTTCCAATAGCGGATTTGCCCGGACCCGCCGTCAAAGGCGAAAAAGTCCGTGAACGTGCCGCCCACGTCAACGCCGATCATCCAGCTCATTGGATTATTCCCTCACCGCATCGCCTCGCCGATTTCCTCAGTACTCCATGGCCCACATGTAGCGGCGCACCGTCAGCGGGTGGCCGCGCGATTCCGAAAGACGGATCGCGTAGGTGCGCAACAGCGGCTGGAGGATCAGCGGCTGCATATAGTCGATGACATCGGTCTCGATGCCGGCGAGATCGAGCGCCTCGATGTCGATGGTCAGAATCTTGTCCGTGAACTTGCGGGTGAAATCGAGCGCCCGCTGGTCCATCTTCCGGCACGCGCCGGTTCCCAGTACCAGGATGAAGGGGACCGTGTCGTCGATGATCTCGAAGGGACCGTGGAAGTATTCACCGGCGTGGATGGCCTGAGTGTGTATCCACTGCATTTCCTGGAGGATGCAGATGGCGAACGAATAGGTGACGCCGTAGTTGGGGCCGCTGGCCAGGGTATAGATGACCGGCTCGCGCCTCACGGCCTTGGCCCAGCGCAGGGCGTCCGCGTCATGGGCCGCCTGGGCGCGGGCCACTAGGCCGGGCAGGGCCGACAGGCTCCTGGTGAGGGCTTCGTGCTTGCGGTTGCCCTCGCGGTCGCGCAGAAGCCCGAACGCCAGGCTGAGCAGGGCGGGGCCGACGCCGTCCGCGTTGGCTTCCGCCGGTTTCGAGACATAGAGAACGACACTGTCGACGGCCTTGGCGAGATCGGATTCGGACTTGGTGGTCAGGCCGATGGTGTAGGCGCCATGTTCGCGCGCGAACTTGGCCGCCGCCACGGTTTCCGGCGTGTTGCCCGAACTGGAGCACAAGATGACCACGCTGGAGGATCCTAGCCTGGGCAGGTCGCGGGCGACGAATTCGGCCGAATTGTACGTCTCGGCGACCAGCGAGGCGGACTCGCGATCCAGGACGTACTTCGGCGCGTGCATCTGCGCGAACGAGCCGCCGCACGCGACGAAGAAGACGTTGGCCAGCTTTTCGCGCTTGGCGACGGCCGCCAGTGCGGCCTGGATATTCCGTTCAAATGCGTTGTTCATAGTTCACCATTCGTTTTTTCTGGTTTATGAGCGAATGCTCAGAGACATCTCTTCGGGCGAAAGCCCGGTGATCGCGATTCCGTGGCCGAAGCCGCCCAGCCAGCCGCAGGCGGCAGCGGCCGCGCGGGCGCCATTGTGCAAGGCCGGTTGGATGGCGCCGTCGGCCAGATAGCGTGTGAGAAAACCGGCGATGAAGGCATCCCCCGCACCGAGGGTATCGACGACGGTGGCCGGCAGAACCTCCTGGCGGTAGAGCGTGCCGTCCACATAGGCGAGCGCCCCGTCGCCGCCGCGGGTCATCACCACCACCCGCGGCCCCGCCGACGACCATTGGAGCAGCGCCTCGACGCTTTCCGCATCCGAGTGGTCCGCATGGGACAGAAAGGCAATGTCCACATGGGGCGCCAGCCGGCTCCTTTTGTCGTCGGTCCAGCGGTTGGAAAAATCGTAAGATAGCCGGATCGCCGCCGCCGCGATGGCCGGGATCATCGCGTCGTTGTCGCTGCAATAGCTGGAGTGCACGACGTCGAAGCCCTTGATGTAGGCGAAGTCGCCGGTATCCAGTTCGTAGCGTGCCCGTACGCCCGGAGTCGATTTCACGAACTCCCGGTCGCCGTCGCGGTGCCGGACCAGCACATGGGCGTTCTCGCCATCGATGCGACGGCAGCGGGAAAGGTCCACCCCTTCGGCCGATAGGGCATCGTGCAACAGGCTGCCGAAGGCGTCGTTGCCGAGGCAGCCCAGATAGCCAGCAGCACCCCCCAGGCGCTTGGCGAGCACCGCCACGTTCACCGCGTTGCCGCCGGGAAACATGATGTTCCGGTCCACGTAGATGTCGACGGTGTTGTCGCCGAGTCCGAGCAGGCGCATGGGAGAATTCGTCACGGCTTTGCCATCCTCGTCGGTTTCGAACCTGCGGCCATGACGACTATCCCTCACGATCCTTATTTTGTCACAGACTAGACCAGATAATAGCCCAATTCAAGGTATTGGGATAATATTTTCGCATCTGGTCTGGTTTCTGCCATCGCCGGCGCGGCGCATCCCGTGAGTCCCGCGAACGCTGGTTGACATCGCCGCTCCATCCGCTCACAAGCGTGAATCTGGCTGCGATCGTAGTGGAGGGGCTTGGCAGGTGGTCTATTCCTGCTTCGCAGGAAATGGGGGCGCCGGTCGTAGGCCCGTTTGCCGGACGGTGAAACCCGGTCGAGGAATGGCATGACGATGCTTCGCTACCAGAAAGTCGAAGAACACATTAAAGAGCTTCTGAAGTCCACTGACTATGCGCCCGGAGATCGGCTGCCGTCGGAGCGCGATCTGGCCGCCGCCCTCGGTGTCAACCGCCTGACCGTGCGGCGTGCCGTGAACAACCTGATCCGGGCCGGCCTGCTGGAGGGTAACGGCACCAGCGGGACCCGTGTCGCCGCTCCCAAGATGGTGCGCCGCGTCGACATCTACCGTTCGGTCGGCGTGCACCGTGTCATTACCGGCCTGGGCGGAGCGCCGAGCAACAAGCTGCTCCACTTCCAGATCGCCACTGCCGGCTCCAAGGTTGCTGATAGGCTGAAGATAGACGAGGGCGACGAGATCATCATTGTCCGCCGGGTATGGAGCATCGACGGCACGCCGTTCAGCATCGAGACGAGCCACCTGGTGTCGCGATTGGTGCCGGGCCTGACCGCCGACGATCTGGTCTCCGGCCAGTCGCTCTACGCGTTGCTGGGATCGCGTTATGGCATCGAGACCGTCAACGCGGAACGGACGATTACCGTCGCCTACGTCAACGAGATCGAGGCCCGGCTTCTTGACGTCGAGCCCGGCACGGCGGTTCTTGCCCTGAAGCTGGTGGTCGAGACCAAAGACAAACAGCCGATCGAATATCTGAGTTCGATCAACAATCCCAAACTGGTCGTCTTCAGGACCCTGTCGGCCGATCAGGAATGGCGGGACTAAACATCTCGCGGTCCGGAACGGTTCCGCGATTAACCGTAACCGCGGTGCCCCATCCGTAAATCTACCCGAACGGGTCGGCAGTAACTCCGGTGCGGACAGATTGTCGACAAATTAAGATGATTGCGGGCCGCCGCAGCCAGCGTTGTTTCCGTTGGTCATTCGCACCTTTGATAGTGAAGGGCTCCGGAAGTTGAACGATACAGTGCAACCAGATCTGGCCATGGTGACGGCGGTTAGGGAGGGTCGCTGTTCGTCGGCACATCCAGGCTAATGCCGATGGCCGAAATATGACCTTCGGTCTCAAGGTAACAAGAGGCGGAGACCCTGCTGGCAGCCTACGTCGACAAAGCTGAGGGAGGTTTCATCGAAAAGCCTCGGCCAGCAAGCTCTTTCGCACTGATACGGAAGACGGCGGTTGCCAAGTCGTCGGTATAGCGTGCGGTTAGGGTGGTTACCATGAGGGCGCCGAGAAAGGAGCCGTCCCCTTCGAAAACGGGAACGGAAATCGACGAGAATCCCGGCTCGCGTTCCCCATGGGTGACAACATAACCTTGGGCAAGAACTTCATGTGCCCGCGGAGTCAGCCCTTCGGTGAAAGTACGCAGGACGTGCGAAGACGATCCTCCTTCCGATAGGGGAATGCGGCGACCGATGTCGATGTATTCCGGGAGCGATTGTTGGGGGTTCTGTCTGAACAGACAGACGCGGTCCTGGTCGCTGCGGACATAGAAGGCCACGCTTTCCTGCGTTTGCTTCATGATCTCGCCAATTACCGGCTGCATACGACTATTAAGGTCAAAAGTAGATCGATACAGGGCGCCGAGCCGCAGAAGGGCCGGCCCGGGTGAATAGCTGCCATCGTCGTTCTTATGGACGTATCCGAACCGCCGCAGGGTTTCGAGCATCCGGAGAATCGTCGCTTTGTCCATATTGGTTCGGTCGGCGAAATCCTTGAGGCGCAGATGCAGTGCATCTTCCGCAAACGTCTCCAGGATCACCAAACCGCGCTCAAGCACTCCGCTGGGAACGGTCTTCGGTCGGGCGCTGCCATTCATGGCTCTCTCTTTCCAATCTTCCTTGACATTCCTCCATAACACGGCTTATCATTTTATTCAATGAAATACGTTTCATTCAATAAAATTTGTCGTGAGGGCGTGCAAGAGTGGCAGGCAGTCCGGGACACTGCGGGTTTTTCGCGAAGAACGGCGACCGGACGGGCTGGTATCGCGGGTTCGCTCCGACTGGTTGGAAGACATTTTCGCGAGGTGCGGCATGACCAAGGCTCGGGATCTGCCGGAAGACCGTCTTTGCGCCTTTGTCGCCGGTCTCAAGACTGAGGCGTTGTCCGCCTCCTGCCGGGAGAGGCTGGCGTGCGCCCTCCTGGACTGGTTCACCGCGGGCCAGGCCGGCGCAGGGAGCCCCGAGGCGTCGCGCCTGCAGTCGATCGCTGGCGCCATGCACGGAGGGAAAAGGACGGCGCCGGTTTTTGGATGCCACGACCTCGACGCGCCGGCCGCAGCGGCCTTCGCGAACGCGGCAATTTCTCATTTGCGTGAGGTCGACGACGGGCATCGCGGGGCGATGATGCATCCCGGTATCGTCGTCATCCCGCCCGTCATGGCCTTGGCTACCGGGAGGCCGGTTTCATATGGAACCATGGCGGTGGCGGTTGTCGCCGGCTATGAAGTCGGTCTGCGAACCGGCGAAGCCCTCGGCCAGGGGCACTACGGCCTGTTTCACACAACGGCCACGGCCGGTGCGCTGGCTTCGGCGGCGGCAAGTGGAATTATGCTGGGCCTCGACGCGAAATCCTTGCGGCACGCGCTCGGGCTTGCCGCGACTCAGGCGGCCGGTCTGTGGCAATTTGCCGACGACGGAGCCCTTGAGGCAAAGGTCCTGCACCCCGCCTTTGCCGTTCGCAACGGCATGGCTGCCGCTTACGCGGCGCAAGCGGGATTCCCTGGGGCCTCGGCATGGATGACAGGGCCGCGCGGACTCTATCGAAGCCTGTATGGTGATGGCCCCGTCGAGGCCCTTGACGAGGGGTTGGGAGCAAAGTTCAAGATTGAGGAAGCCGGCACCAAGACATGGCCGGTTTGCGGACAGATCTTCACCGCTCTCGATGCGGCGCAATATCTCCTCGATACCGTACACCCGGCGGCTGACGAGATCGAAGCGGTAGATGTCGGCATTTACCCGCAGGCCTTGCGGGTTGCCGCGGTCGACTGGCCGACGACACCGGCCGAGGTTTCATTCTCACCGCGGTTTTGTTTGGCGACCCTCCTGACGACCGGTCATCTGGACCCGGCCGACATGGCCGCACCGGCCCTGGACTCGACGCGACTGAAGGCGTTTGGCGGGCGCATCCGGATGAATGCCGAAGCGGACTACGCCGCCGATTTTCCAAAGCGCCGGACCTGTACGGTTTCCCTGCGCCTGCGGGATGGCCGGACGATATCTGAAACCCGCCGGTTCCGGCGGGGCGATCCGGAAGATCCTCTCGATTGGTCGGATCTGCTAACGCGTGCACCGCTTTTCGCTCCGACCGTGTCCGCGGGGAGCCTGCGCGTCATCGCCGATTGGTGCCGCTCCTTCGCCAAGCCGGATCGAAGCGGGGTCTGCATCCCCCCCGCCTCCATGTTTCGCTCGCCGGACGCTTCTCTCGCCCGTGCCAACTCGGGAGACGGGGGCGGCATTTTGCAATGCTGAGACCCTTTCGGCGCCCCTTCAGGAGGAATGTCACACATGTCCGATCTTGTTGATAAAGCTAAAAGCCATTTCGCCGCCTGCCACGAAGAATTGGTGGAGTGGCGCCTCCATCTCCACCGCCGGCCCGAACTGGCTTTCAACGAGGTCTGGACCGCGGATTTCATCGCGGAAAAGTTGACGGGCTTCGGATACGACGTCGTGCGTGGCCTGGGCAAGACCGGCGTGGTGGCGACGCTCAAGGGCGGCGAGGGACCTATGATCGGGCTGCGGGCCGACATCGACGCCCTGGCGGCGAACGAGAAGAACGCCTTCGCCCACAGGTCAGAGCATGAGGGGCTGATGCACGCCTGCGGCCACGACGGACACATAACCATGCTGCTGGCGGCGGCTCGCTATCTCGCCGGCAACAATGGCCTTCCGGGTACGGTCGCCTTCATCTTCCAGCCGGCCGAGGAGAACGAGGGCGGCGCTGGCGCCATGATCAGGGACGGGTTATTCGACCGCTTCCCGGTGGCGGCGGTCTACGGGATGCACAATTGGCCGGGCCTCGAGGAAGGCGTTTTTGCGACGCGCGTCGGCCCCCAGATGGCCGCCTTCGATGTCTTCGAGATCGCGTTGCGCGGGCAGGGAGCCCATGCCGCGATGCCGCATCTCGGCACCGACGTGATCGTTGCCGCCAGCACCCTGGCGCAGCAAATCCAGACCATCGTGGCGCGTTCGGTCAATCCTCTGGAGGGGGCCGTGGTCAGCGTCACCCAGATTCACAGCGGAGATGCCTTCAACGTGTTGCCGGCCGATGCCGTGTTGCGCGGCTGCATTCGGCACTTTTCGTCCGCCGTTCAAGACCTGATCGAGGCTCGGATGCACGCCCTTTGCGATGGTGTGGCGGCGGGTTTCGGGATCGCGGTCGGCCTCGACTACCAGCGGCGCTATCCGGTGACGTCCAACAGCGCAGCCGAAACGGCGGTGGCCCTGAAAGCGGCCAAGAGGATCGTAGGCGCGGATCGCGTCCGTTCCGACGTGACACCTTCCATGGGATCGGAAGATTTCGGCTTCATGCTGCAGGTCAAGCCCGGTTGTTACGTCTGGCTCGGCGCCGGAGATGCCGGTCCCGGCGGCAACCTGCACAGCCCGACCTATGATTTCAACGACGGTCTGCTGGCTATCGGCGCGGCCTACTGGGTGTCGGTGGCCCGGGAAGGGCTGATGGCGGCCCGTCGAAGTGTTTCGTCCTAAGTCCCTCGGCCCTAGCAGTGACCTAGGGTGGTGCGTTGAAGAGAGGTGCCTGAGCAGTCCGTTTTCACAGGAGTTTTGGCAATGAAGATGCTCAAGTGTGTGGTTCTTGCCGCAGCCGCGGCTGTCGTCGGGGCGCCAGTTCATGCCGCCGACTATCCTTCGAGGAATATTGATCTGGTCGTTCCCTTCAATCCCGGCGGTGCGGTCGACACGACGTCTCGCATGGCCGCCGAAACGGCGAAGAAGTTCCTGAACGGCATCGAGATCAAGATCATCAACAAGGATGGCGGCGGCGGTGTGGTCGGCCAAACGTTTGCCGCCCGCGCGAAGCCTGACGGCTATACCATGCTTGCCATCACGAATTCGGCCGTGAGCAGTCCCTTGCTGAAGGGGGCGCCGTTCAAAATTACCGACTTCACGGCGGTCGGCCTCTATACCATCGATCCCGAGGTCATTGCGGTTCCGGATACCTCGCCATTCAAGACCATCACCGACTTCATGGCCGCCGCAAAGCAGCGGAAGCTCAACATCGTAAGTTCCGGTGCGGGAACGTCCCACCACATGGCGGGCCTAGCTATCGAACTGGGGGCGAAGGTGGAGTTTACCTACGTCTTTTCGCGCGGGTTCGGCGAGGAACTTCAGGCGATGCTTGGCGGCCATGTCGATGGCGCGCTCTGGCCGTTTGGAATCGCAAAGCAGCAGGCTGTGGGCGGCGGCACCCGCATTCTTGCCGTCGCGTCGAATGAATCGATGCCCGGTTTCGAGAGCGTTCCGACGTGGGAAAAATCGGGCCTCGGTGTGCCGGCGTGGCAGACGTTCCGTGGCTGGGCCGTCCCCAAGGGGACGCCACAAGAGGTCGTGACGTTCCTGTCCGATCTGCTGAAGAAGATCACGGCAGAACCGGACTATCGGGCAAAGATGGATAAGGCCGGCTTCCCCGTCGTCTATCGCAACGCCGAGGGCTTCGCCAAAACCATTGCAGAAGAGGATGTGTTGACCCGCCGCATCATGAACGAAAAGGGGTTGACCCTGAAGAAGTGATGCGTTGCCGAGACCCCGCGCGTCCGAGGTTCATGGCCGCGCGGGGTTTTCGGCGGTCGGCCTATTTAACCAGAAACGTTCGCGATCGAAGGGTGGAAGCATGTCGGAGAACAGCAACATTCAAAGACTGAAACCGGATGCGTGGCTGGGCGGATTCCTGACGGTAGTTGGCCTGTGGGCCGCACGTGAGGCGACATCCTTCGACGAGTTCTCATGGGTCTATCCGTTTGCCCTGTCTGCTGCACTGGCCGTGCTGGGCGCCGCGATCGGATTGCGAGCCTTCAAGGCCGGCCGTAACGACAAGTCGATGGGTGACGCGCGGGTGTTTCTTCAGGGGGCCGTGGCGATGACACTCGTCCTCGCCTTGTGGGTAACCGCCCTTGACCAAGGCCTGGGATACGTGGGCCCGACGTTCGTTGCCGTTGTAGCGCTGCTGTGGATCACCGGCATCCGTGACCGCAGACGGCTTCTTGTCAACGGATTGGGGGTAACGGTGGGGGTCTTCGTCCTTTTCGGGATCATCTTCGCGACGCCGCTTCCGGTTCTTGAACCCCTCCAGATCCTGATCCGGCAATAGGGAAGTACGACCATGGAAGTCCTGGCTCTCGGCTTGAAGACTCTGTGCGACCCGCTCGTTTTTTCGATGTTGCTGTTGGGAGTGACGGCGGGGCTTGTGATCGGCACCATCCCCGGACTCAACGACAACATCGCCTTCGCGGTTTTCCTGCCGTTTTCATTCTCCTTGCGGGCCGACATGGCCTTGGCCCTGATGGTGGGCGTCTACTGCTCGACGGCGATCGGTGGCGCGATTCCCGCCATCATGATGCGGGTGCCGGGAACGGCATCGTCGATGCTGACCCTGATCGACGGCAACGCAATGGCCCGTAAAGGCCAGGCCGGACAGGCGTTGTCGATCGCGGTGACATCGTCGGTCGTCGGCGGAATCGTTAGCGCCCTGGTGCTGCTGTTCTTTGCTCCGTTGCTCGCCAAGTTCGCCCTCAAGTTCGGGTATGTCGAGAATTTCGCGCTTGGTGTTCTCGGCCTGTCCAGCGTGGTTGGTCTGTTGTCGGGGAATGTCCTCAAGGGACTGGTTTCGGGTGTGCTCGGCCTGCTGGTGGCAACGATCGGATTCACCTTGAAAACCGGCCAGCCCCGCTTCGTGTTTGACAACATGAACCTGATCGAAGGGGTGCCCTTCGTCGCCCTTCTGATCGGCCTGTTCGGCGTCGCGGCGCTGTTCGAACTGGTGGAAGAAATCCTCGTCGGCAAGAGGTCCGAAGGGGGCCACGAGGTGATCCCCGGCATAGGTTCGACAAAACTGAGCGGACGCCTCATCCGTCGTCTTGTCCCGACGTGGTTTCGCAGCTCATTTATCGGCAGCGCCATTGGTATCGCCCCCGGCGCCGGGTCGCTGATGGCCATCTATGTGGCCTACGACCAAGCCGCGCGCGCCTATCTGCGCCGCCGGCACCAGGCGCCCGATGACCCGAGATGGGGGGAAGGCGCGCCGGAAGGGGTTGCCGCCCCCGAGACCGCCAACAATGCGGTCGTGGCCAGTTCGATGGTTCCGTTGCTCTCCCTTGGCATTCCGGGAAACTCGGTATCGGCGCTGTTTATCGCGGCGCTCGCCATTCAGGGCATGGTTCCGGGGCCGTTACTGTTTACCGAACATCTCGACATCGCGTGGATGATCCTCACCGGCTTTCTTGTCGCCAACATCCTCATGGGGCCGCTCTCCTATCTGATGATCAACACGATGATTCGCATGGTCTTCTCGCTTTCGAAGGAGACCATGGTGGCGGCCATCGCCCTGCTGTGCCTGACCGGCGCCTACGCGGACGGAAACAACGTGTTCAACATCTGGGTCGCGTTGATGGCCGGAGCGGTCGGCTATGGAATGAAGAAGTTCAATGTTCCCTTGGCTCCGGCGATCCTGGGCATCGTCCTGGGGCGCAAAATCGAGGATTCCTTGATGAGTTCGCTCGCCGTCTCCGACGGAAGTTGGTGGATTTTCCTCGATCCGAAGAGCCACCCCATCAGTCTTGCCCTGCTTGTGGCATCGGCCGCCTTCCTGGTCGGGCCGGTTCTCTCGGCCTGGCGTCGGAGTATCACAAAGCACGCCCCTTCTTCCGCAAATTGATAACGACGGGAATCATGGCTCACATCATCGATCATGCGTTCTACAAAGACAGTTGGGGAACTCCCGAGATGCGCGTCGTCTTCGACGAACGCACGCGAATGCAACGCTGGATGGACATCGAGGCAGCTTTGGCCGAGGTCCAAGCTTCTCTCGGCATAATCCCGGTGGCGGCTGCCGAGGAAATTCGGAAAAAGGCCAAGGTCGCCAACATCGACGAAGGGCGGATGAGCGAACAGCTCGGCCGGACCGGCCACACCCTAGTCGCCTTCCTCAACGAATTGGAGCGGGCCTGTAAGGCTGGCGCTGGAGAGTGGATTCACTACGGCCCGACCACGCAGGACATCCAAGACACGGGAACGGTCCTGGAAATGCGCGACGCCTGGCGCATTCTGTTCGGCAATCTCAAGCGCCTGGAGACGGCTTCGCTGAACTTGGCGGTACGGTATGCGAATCTTCCGATCGTCGGTCGTACGCACGGCCAACATGGCCTGCCCATGACGCTGGGGATGAAGGCCGCGAGTTGGGCCGCGGAAATCCGTCGCGACCTGGAGCGGCTGAAGGACGTGCCGCGACGGGCTTTTTTTATCATGATGCATGGAGGGGTGGGTACCCAAGCAAGCTTTGGCGAGGATGCCGAAACCATCGTCAGCCGGCTTGCCGATCGGTTCGATCTTCTTTGCCCGCCCACCTGTTGGGCGAACGCCCGCGACGGCATCGCGGAGTTCCAGACAACGTTGGGGATCGTTGCGGGGACGGTCGCCCGCATCGCCAACGAAATTTTCGAGCTCTCGAGGACGGAAGTCGGCGAGGTGCACGAGCCGTTGGCGAAGACGGTTGTCGGCTCCAGTACCATGCCGCACAAACGCAATGCGGTGCGGTCGGAATTCACTGGAACCCTGACCCGTATCGTCATGAACAATGCTTTGCTCGGGCTTCAGGGGATGATGGTTGAGCACGAACGCGATACCAGGGTATGGCGGCTCGATTGGCACAGCCTTCCGGAAAGCTGTTGTCTTCTCGACCGCTCGCTTCTCAACATGGCCGTCGTACTCGAAGGGCTCGAGGTTGACGAGATCGGCATCCGTCGCAACCTCGAAATGACTGGCGGGGCCATTTTGTCCGAGGCGGTAATGTTCAAGCTCGGGGCGAAAGTGGGCAAACAGACCGCGCACCATCTGCTGCACGAGGCGATCAACGAAGCCGGAGACACGGGGCGAACCTTCCGCGAGGCCGTGTTGTCACACCCGAAAATCGCCGCCACGATGAGCGCATCCGAGCTGGAAGGGCTGCTCGACTACGCATGCTACACCGGAACGGCAGCCCGACAGGTGGATGCGGTGAAAGCGCTCAGTCTTGAACTGGGGGCAAGCGATCCGGCGTGAGAAAAGGACCGGCGGACAGGAGCGCGACTTCGCAGAAAGCGCACCAGCCACCCGGCGGAATGGTGGCTGGTGCGGATCGCGATGAAGACGGTCACGCGAACCGACCGCGTCATCCTCGGTCTGCTGCGGGAGCCTGATGTGATCCCCCAAGAACCAAAACAGGCGCCGGCAGTCCATCAGCTGGGGACATGACGGTTTTTTCGCCGTGACTGACGTCTATGCCGACCTCATTCCGGCGCCTTATCCGGTGCAGTACCGTCCGTTCGTAGCACTTCGCTTGGGCGCAGCTGACGAGATCGAAGGTGGCGTCACGCTTTGACTCCGCTCCAAGCGGAGATCTCGAAAGGTAGACGATGAACAGGCAAAGCGTACGACGATGGTCTCGAGAGATGATTGACAAGCTGCGGGCGGATTTCAACCGTTCCGCGGATACCCACCTTCTGCGACTCGAAACGCCTGCCCTGCCCGGTATCGATCTTTATCTCAAGGATGAGTCGGCCCACCCGACCGGCAGCTTGAAGCACCGTTTGGCGCGGTCCCTCTTCCTGTATGGAATTTGCAGTGGGTGGATCAACGCCGACCGGCCGGTTGTCGAGGCTTCCTCGGGCTCGACTGCCGTCTCCGAGGCTTACTTCGCCAAGCTTCTCGGGCTGCCGTTTGTTGCCGTGGTACCGCGAGGAACGTCCAAACAGAAGATCGCGGCCATCGAACGTCATGGTGGCCGGTGCCATTTTGTCGATGACATCATGGAAATGGCTCCGGTTGCCCGGGGGCTTGCTGAAAGAACCGGCGGCCACTTTCTCGATCAATTCACCTATGCGGAGCGGGTGACCGGCTGGCGGGGAAACGACAATATCGCCGCATCGATCTTTAGTCAGATGAGCCTCGAGCGCTTTCCAATCCCGAAATGGATTGTGACGAGCGCGGGGACGGGAGGTACGTCGGCCACCATCGGCCGCTATGTCCGGTATCGCAAAGTCGATACGAAAGTGTGCGTTGCCGATCCGGAAAACTCGGTCTTCTACGACTGTTTCACAAAATGTCGGCGCGATTTTCGCCTGGCGGCGCCGTCACGAATCGAGGGGATCGGCCGGCCCGTATGCGAGCCCTCCTTCATCCCGGAAGTGATCGACCGCATGCTGAAGATTCCGGACGCGGCGTCGCTGGGGGCCATGCGTGTCCTGGCCGAGCATTTGGGACGTCGCCCCGGCGGATCGACCGGAACCAATTTTTACGCCATGTGTCGGCTTGCGGCAGAGATGATCCGGCGTGGCGGAACCGGATCCATCGTGACCCTGCTTTGCGACGGAGGCGAGCGGTATGCGGGGACGTACTACGACGACGCCTGGCTGGCTGCCGAGGGATTCGATATCGACCCCTACAGGCTGCAAGTCCTGACCTTTCTCGATTCCGGTCAATGGCGTCCGGTCCGCGCATAAGGTTTCGCGATCGACGAAGTCGCGAACGGGCACCAACGCTGATATGTGTGAATACGCGCGCAACCATGACCCCGCCCTAAAAGCCACTCTGCCCGTTGATTATCTTCAGAAAAACCGCAATGAGCAGGGGTCACGTTTCGCGCGATATGTGACCCCGGCAACAACGCGAATTTGCCAGGATAATCAATGACATCCAATTAGGCACAAACGGAGTTATGATTGCGTGCGTTTTCACAGCCTCGCAGCCGATTTCCGCCTGTCACCGCAGTTAACGTGTCAATGCCACCTGGGCGAACCTGGCACAACGTCTCATCAGGTGCTCTGGCGAATGAGAAGCGAATAGGGCACTTCGATCACCCGCTTCTTCTTTCGCGGCGCGTCCTTGGTTTCAAGAATGACGCGCGCCGCCATTTCGCCCACCTGATAGCGCGGGGAGACCACGGTCGTCAGCTCGGGTGTGGTACGGGTACCGATCGGTAGCCCGCCAAATCCGGCGATCGCCACCCGTCCGGGAACGGCAATTCCCCGCCGCTGGCACTCCATCAACGCGCCCCCGGCGAGGACATCGTTGGCGAAAAAGACCGCGTCCGTATCCGGCCATTTCTCAAGCACGGCACAGATGGCGTGCGCGCCGATATCCAGTGTAGAGCGTTCTTCGTAGGAGAGGACGCGATCGGCAATCAGACCATGCTCGCGAAGGCAGTCCATGCACCCTCGGCAACGGATCTCCGCCCGGCGATCACGATGCATGAACGCGCCGACGAAGGCGATCGTGCGGTATCCACGCTCCACGAGGTGAAGGGCCATGTCCCGTGCGGCCTGCCGGTGGGAAAAGCCGATGTTGATCTCGATGGGGGCGTCAACAAGCTCGAACAGCTCGATGACGGTCATTTCGGTATCGGTTAGCATTCGGCGGGCCGCTTCGGTGTGCTCGGTGCCGAGGACGACAATACTTTGAGGTGTCCACCCAAGGAACGCCGCGATCAGAGCCTCTTCCCGCCTGGGATCATAATTAGATGTCCCCAGAAGGATTTGGTATCCCTGGTCAAGCAGGTGATCGTTAAGACCCTCGACCACGTCGGAAAACACGGCGTTTTGAATGACCGGCACGATGATCGGCACGACGCGGGATCGCCGGGAGGAAAGCCAACCCGCCATGCGGTTGGGAACATATCCGAGATCCCGGATCGCGTCTTCGATCCGGGCTCGCAATGGGGCCGAGACCTTTTGCGGATCGCTTAAGGCTCGCGACACCGTAATCGTTCCCACGCCGGCACGGCGCGCCACGTCCTGCATGGTGACACGACGGCGTTCATGGCTCTGAGGCGCCGAATGGGACAACTCTTCGGAAACGGGCACAGCCAAACCTCTTAGGTCGTTTCGACATTACTTGCGTTGCCAACCATAGCCCAAATCAGGGTTTGACATCGATACCAGAAGCTTGGTATCGATACCAAAGCCAATAAGCAATAACGTTTTCCTAATTGGCGGGGAGCGCCATGCCCAAGAAGGCACCGGAAACACTTCGCAGCTTTCGCTGGTTTGGAACAGAGCACCTGCGATCCTTCGCTCACCGCCAACGGATGATGCAGATCGGATTTCGACGAAGCGACTTCGTCGGTCGCCCGGTGATCGGGCTCATCAACACTTGGAGTGAGATGAGCACCTGTCACTATCACCTGAGGGAAAGAGCCGAAGAGATTCGCCGCGGGATCTGGCGAGCCGGTGGATTTCCAATCGAGCTTCCGGCGATGTCGTTGGGTGAGGTGATGGTCAAGCCCTCGACGATGTTCTACCGGAATTTCCTGGCCATGGAGACCGAGGAGCTGATCCGCAGCCATCCCATCGATGGCGTGGTTCTGATGGGCGGCTGCGACAAGACGACGCCGGCGCTGCTGATGGGCGCATTCTCGATGGGGTTACCCTGCATCTTCTTTCCCGCCGGGCCCATGCTGAACGGCATGTGGCGCAACCAGCGCATCGGTGTCGGCACCGATACCAAGCGGTTCTGGGATGACTTGCGTGGCGGCCGCATCAGCAAGGAGGATTGGGGCGAGGTCGAGGAAGCGATGACTCGTGCCAACGGCACCTGCAACACGATGGGCACGGCATCGACCATGACATCGATCGTCGACGCCATGGGCCTGTCGTTGACCGGCGCGTCCTCCATTCCGGCCGTCGATTCGGCGCACCCGCGCATGGCGACGGACGTCGGCGAACGGATCGTCGAGATGGTCTGGGAGGATTTGAAACCCGCCGACATCGTGACCGATCGATCGATGCGCAACGGCTTGATCACATGGATGGCGCTGGGGGGCTCGACCAACGCCGCGGTTCACCTGATCGGCATGGCAAAACGCCTGGGACTTGTCCTGACGCTGGATGACATGGCCGAGGCCGCGCGCAAGGTTCCGGTCATTGCGGATCTGATGCCCTCCGGCCGGTATTTGATGGAGGACTTCTACTATGCCGGCGGGTTGAAGGCGTTGTTGTGGCGAATCCGCGACCACCTTGACCTCGGCGCACTCACGGTCGAGGGCCGGACGCTGGGCGAAGCGATAGAGGGCAGCAAGGTTTACAACGACGAAGTCATCCGACCGCTCGACAAGCCGCTCAGTGATCGCCCGACGATTGCCGTCCTGCGCGGCAACCTGGCCCCCGACGGTGCCGTCGTGAAGTCCAGCGCGGCGAGTCCTCGTCTGTTGGAACATACGGGCCCGGCCGTCGTCTTCGACGGCTACGAGGATATGAGCGCGCGCATCGACGATGAGTCGTTGGACGTGGACGAGAACACCGTCTTCGTTCTGCGCATGGGCGGCTCTGTCGCCGCCGGGTTGCCGGAATGGGGCGACATGCAGATTCCCAAGAAATTGCTGCGCAAGGGCGTGCGAGACGTGCTCCGGGTATCGGATGCCCGGATGAGCGGCACCCGCGACGGCACCTGCGTCCTCCACGTTTCACCAGAGGCTGCGGTCGGCGGCCTCCTCGCCCTCGTTCACGACGGAGACCCGATCCGGGTCAGCGCTTCGGAGGGGCGGCTCGAACTGCTGGTGGACGACGCCGAACTGGAACGCCGCCGATCCGCCTGGACACCGCCCCTTCCCCGGTATGAACGCGGCTACGGTGCGATGTTCACCGAGCATGTTATGCAGGCCAGCGAAGGCAGCGACTTCGATTATCTGGCGAGGCCGGGAACGGTCAAAGATCCGAGCATCTACTGAAGGAAGACATGTAAAATTATGGACAACGCTTTCAAATCGGCTTTAGCCCAAGACCGTAAACTCATCGGCTCATGGTCCATGTGTGCCAGCCCGAACGCCGCCGAGGCCATGGGGTGGATCGGGTTCGATTTCCTGACATTGGACATCGAACATGCTCCCCACACCTTGGCCGACACCACGGCCTGCCTGCGCGCGATGGAACTGACCGGCACGATGCCCATCGTTCGCCTGCCGGATCAGGACGCCACAGAAATCAAATTTCTGCTCGACGCGGGCGCGCGGACGCTGATGGTGCCCATGGTCGAGACGCCGGAGGAGGCCGCCCGCGTGGTGTCCTTGACCCGCTATCCGCCGCACGGCAAGCGCGGCTACGCGTTGATGACCCGGGCCAGCCGATACACGGCGATCGGCGACTACGCCAAGATCGCCGATGACACCGTGACCGTCATTGCACAAATCGAAACGCCCGAGGCCCTCGCCCACCTGGAGGAGATTGCCGCCGTTCCCGGCATCGACGCGCTCTTCATCGGGCCGGGGGACCTGTCCGCAGCGATGGACCACAGGGGCAATCCCGGCCATGAGGACGTGCGGGCCGCCGTGTTCGATTTCGTGCGCCGTTGCGAGGCCGTGGGCAAGCCCGCCGGGACGGTGTTCGGTGCGCCCGAGATGGTCGCGGAGTGTTTCGCCAAAGGGTTCCGCTTCGTCGCCTGCGCAAGCGATCTGGCCTTCATGATCGGGCAGGCGCGCGGCGCGCTCAACCGGATCCGACAGGCAATCGAAACGTCGTAATCCCGATGTCACCGTAGAAGAAACAAAGTCGATCCTACAGAGGAGGTAAAAAATGCTCAAACCTATCATCACCTGTATCGCCGGCGCGGCCACGGCTCTGGTCGCTACGCAAGCGATGGCCGAGTACCCAGATCACCCCGTGACCATGATCGTCCCGTTCAGTGCCGGTGGCGGTACCGACAGTGACGCCCGCGGCTTCCAGTCTTTCTTCGGCGAAACCCTCGGAACCACCATCGTCGTGAAGAATGTCGATGGTGCCGCCGGCACCGTGGGAGCCGCCGAGGCCTCGAGGGCCAAGCCCGACGGATACACGCTGGGTTTCCTTCCCATCGGTCCGGCGGTGATCCAGCCGAACCTGCGCGACCTTCCCTATTCGGTCGACTCCTTCGTGCCGGTGTGCCAGATCAATGCCAATCCCGTGGTGCTGATGACGTCCAAGGACTCGCCGATCAATACGATCGAGGATTTCAAGAAGACCGTCGCGGCGGCACCCGACAAGTACGTCTACGGTTCGTCGGGCGCCGGGACGATCCCGCATCTGGCGATGGCCGCCACTGCGGTGTCCATGGACCTCAAGATGAAGCACCTCCCCCACAAGGGCACGGCAGATGCCATGAAATCGCTGGTCGGCGGGTTCATCCAGTTCTTCGCCGATACGCCCGTCGTGGTCAGCCGCTTCGATATGAAGCCGCTCGCGGCCTTCACGGATAAGCGCATCGACGGTCTCGGTTCGGTGCCGACCATGAAGGAGAAGGGATACGATCTCCAGTTCTCGGTCTGGCGCGGCCTGTTCGCTCCCAAGGGCACGCCCGAAGAGGTGCTCACCAAACTGGAAAGCGCCTGCAAGAAGGCGACTGAAACGCAGGGTTTCAAAGACTTCTCGGCCAAGGTCAACAACGATATCGTCTACATGGGGCGCAAGACCTTTACCGATTTCGTGGCGGCGGAATTCGCGAAGAACGCCAAGATCCTTGAAGCCGCCGGCATGACGAAGAAGTAACACCTGTCCGTCCGGCCTGCGGAAACCGCCGGGCGGTTCCGCAGGCCTGTTTCCCTGGAAAGGTCTCTGCCCATGCGGTCGCAAAGCCACGCGGTGTTTGCGGGGTTCCTGCTCTTGATCGGGGCGGGGCTCCTTATCCATTCTTATGACGCCCGTTACGAAGGAATGGGTGTCGGCGCCGCCGTGACCCCGATGTTCTACCCTCACATCTTGCTCTGGCTGTGGGTCGCGCTGGCGGTGGTCCTGGTGGTCAAGCCGCTGATGGGGAAGGAACGCAACGTCCCGGCACAGCGTTGGCTGGCCCTTTTGGGCATCGTCGCCACGGCGGGAGCCGGCGCCGCCTTGATGAACGTGATCGGGTTTCTGTTTTCAAGCATCCTGTTCTGCGTCGCGGCAAGCCTGCAGATGGGGTATCGCCGTCCCCTTGGCCTGATCTTGACCGGGATCGTGTTCCCGTTGGCGACCTGGTACCTGTTCCAGAAGGTGCTGATGATCCCGCTGCCCGTCTCACCCTGGTTCCTGGAGGTGTGAGTTGGAGAATTTTCTTCCCGGTCTGGCGCAGGTCATGGACCTTGGCAACGTCGTGGCCATGTTCGTCGGCACCCTGATCGGCATCATTGTCGGCGCGTTGCCGGGGTTGGGGTCGGTGGTGGGATTGACGATCTGCCTGCCCTTCACCTTCTCCATGGACCAAATGCCGGCGTTGTCGGTGCTGATGGGCGTCTACTGCGGTTCGGTCTACGGCGGATCGATCTCCGCCATACTGATTAACACCCCCGGTACGCCTCAGTCCGCCGCCACCTGCTTCGACGGATTCCCCATGGCCGAACAGGGCCATGCCGACAAGGCCTTGGGTTGGGCCACCGTCGCGTCGGTGGCCGGCGGCCTGTTCTCCTGCGTGGTGCTGATCCTGGCCGCGCCCCAGCTTGCCGCGATCGCGGTCAAGTTCGGCCCTATCGAAACCTTTGCCCTGATCTGCATGGCGTTGACGTGCATCGCCAGCGTTTCGGCGGACGGCCTGGTCAAGGGGCTGTTGGGAGGCATCATCGGGCTGTTTTGCGCCACCGTGGGCTCCGACCCCGTGACCGGCGACATCCGTTTTGATTTCGGCATCTTCGCGCTCAGCTCCGGACTGGACCTGATCGCGGTCGTGGTCGGCATTTTCGCGCTGGCCGAAGTCTTCTCGCGGATCGCCGAGTGCGGCCGGACGGGCGCGCCCAAGGTGCACGACTGTGGCATGCGCTTGCCGGCGTGGCACGAATGGCGGTCGCGGCTGGGCGTGCTGGTCAAGTCCTGCACCATCGGTGCCGTCGTGGGAATCATGCCGGGAACCGGAGCCGCCACGGCATCCTTCATCTCGTATGCCGAAGCCAAGCGCTCGTCGCCGCGCCGCGCCGGCATGGGGAAGGGCGAACCCGACGGCATCATCGCCTCCGAGGCCGCGAACAACGCGGTCACCGGCGGCGCGTTGGTTCCCACCCTCGCATTGGGCATTCCCGGCGACGCCATCACCGCGGTGATGATGTCGACCATGATCATCCACGGCATCACGCCCGGCGTACGCCTCATGGCCGAAAACGCGGTGACCGTCTACGCCTGCTTCATCGCCCTGATCATCATCAACCTCATGTTGCTGCCACAGGGGATCGCCGTCGCCAGGCTGTTTGCCCGGATCCTCAAGGCGCCCGAGCCCCTGTTGCTGTCGATGGTCGTCGTGTTGTGCCTGCTGGGCACTTGGGGCGTGCGGGGAAATCCCTTCGACCTGCTGGTGACGCTGTCGTTCGGGGTGATCGGCTATTTCATGCGGGTGTTCGGGTTTCCCGCCGCTCCGGTGGTCATCGGGCTCGTCCTCGGGCCTCAGTTAGAGATGAGCCTGCGCCAGGGACTTATCCTGACCGACAACGATTTCATGGCGTTTTTCGACTATCCGCTTGCCGTAGGGTTGTTTGTCGTCACGTTGCTGATCCTGTTTCTGCCGTTGTACCGGAATCTGTGGGCACGTCGGACGCCCGCGTCCGCTCCGTTGGGGTGATGCCGGAAGAAACTGCACAAAGACAATCCCCGAAAAAAGGTGGTTCCCGAATGACCGAGAAACGGCCCAACATCGTCTACATCATCACCGACCAACAGCGTTATGATACCATCAACGCGCTGGGCTATCCGTACATGGACACGCCCAACCTGGACCGTCTGGCCCGCGAGGGCTGCGTCTTCACGCGCTGCTATGCGGCGGGAATGTCGTGTGCGCCGTCGCGGGCATCGATCTTCACCGGGTACTATCCGCACACCACGGGGATCCTAAAGAACGCCTGCGATTGGCGGCACTCCTGGCTGGAGAACCTCGGCGAGGCCGGCTACCACAACGTCAACATCGGCAAGATGCACACCTGGCCGCACAACACGCCGTGCGGGTTCCACCAGCGCTACAACGTCGAGAACAAGGACCGCTACCTCGAGGGTCGGCACTACCTGGATGAATGGGATCGGGCGCTGGCCGCCAACGGGCTGGTCAAGCAGCAGCGCGAGACCTATCGCCTGCGTGACGACTACAAGAAGCGCCTCGGCGCCTTCGAATGGGAACTGCCGGAGCATCTGCATTCCGACATGTTCGTCGGCAACATGGCGCAGTGGTGGTTGAGCACCTATCCCAAGACCGAGCCGCTGTTCCTGCAGGTCGGGTTCCCGGGGCCGCATCCGCCCTACGACCCGACGGCCCGGTACGCCGCGCCCTACCTGCAGAGGGACCTGCCGATCGATCCCGTCCTGCCGGAGGACCTCGAGGGGCTGCCGCCGCCGCTCCAGGAGTACCGCCGGCACTGCGCCCGGATCGACCACGATTCGGTCGTGCATCAACTCCAAGTCGACCCGCAGGCCCGTTTCCGGCAGCGCGCCTACTATCTCGCCAACATGACCATGATCGACGACAAGGTCGGCGAGATCATGAAGTCGCTGGAAGACGAAGGGTATCTCGACAACACCATCGTGGTCTTCACGTCGGACCACGGCGATTGCCTGGGCGATCATGGGCTTAGCCAAAAATGGTCGTCCTACGAGCAGATCGTGCGCATGCCGACCATCGTGTGGGGCCCCGGAATCGTCAGGGCGGGGCACCGGGTGGACGCCATGTGCCAGCACTTCGACATTTCGCACGCGCTGCTCGAACTGGCCGGTGTCGAGGTGCCGAGCACATTCGAGAGCATCTCGGCGCTGCCGGCCATTCGCGGCGAGGAATGGGCTGGACGCGACTACGTGTTCTCCGAGCAGCGCGGCGACGAGAGCCTGACCGACGCCCGCATGGTCACCATGGTCCGCTCGCGCGACTGGAAGCTTACCCATTTTTCCAACGAGACGTTCGGCCAGCTCTTCGATCTCAGGAACGATCCCGGCGAGGTGCGCAACCTGTGGGACGACCCGGCGGGTGCCTCGGCCAAGCGCGAGATGCTCGACGTCTTTCTCGAATGGCGCATCGAAAGCCAGCTCAGGACCAGCGAATGGATGAGGGAGCACCGCTGATCGGGAGTGCCCGATAAACGGTGAAGCGTGAGCATGGCGCCTCGTCCAAATATCCCACGGGACCGCGCCGAGTGGCTTTCAGCGCGGCTTTCTTGGCTCCTTTCGAAGAAGAGAACATTCCATGATGTTGCAGAATTCAAAGTTGTTCCGTCAGCAGTGTTATACCAAGTCCCACTGAGAGGGACTCGTTGGGGATTCCCAAGCGGCCAAATTTCTGAATCAATGGGGCAAACCGACGCAGGAGGTTTGCCATGGGGTTTGCGGTTCGGCTTCGCGGGGACTTCACGGCCTCGCAAATACGAGAGTTGGCCAAGGCATCAAGGAGCGCGGATCAGACGCGTCGGCTGCTGGCTTTGGCGGAGATCTACGATGGCCGGTCGCGGAGCGATGCGGCGCGGCTTGGCGGGGTGGGATTGCAGACGGTTCGGGACTGGGTGCTGGCCTTCAACGCCGAGGGTCCCGACGGGCTGCTGAACGGGAAGGCCCCCGGTCAGGTACCGATCCTGAACGACGGGCACCGGCGGGCGCTGGCCGAGATGATCGAGACGGGGCCGATGCCGGCCATCCACGGCGTCGTGCGCTGGCGGCTGGTGGACTTGGCGCAGTGGCTGTTCGAGGAATTCGGGCTGACGATCAGCAAGCAGACGCTGAGCCGGGAGATGCGGGCCATGGGCTTCCGCAAGCTGTCGGCGCGGCCTCGCCATCACGCCCAGGATGCCAAGCGTCGGCGTGACCGGCGCGCAGATATATCCACTGCTTGGTTGCTTTGGTTGAGCGGATTGTGTTCTAAGTGCCCACATTATGGACATGGACATCGGTGACAATCGAGCGGTGCAGCCGCGGCCTGGATCTGAGCGGCGGCACAAAGATGCAGGGCAACCCGTAAGTGGGGCGCAGAGCGTCCGTCGGGCAATCGCGGTGCTGCGCATCCTGGCGGCGGGACGCGACGCTGGCCTTCCCCTCCCGGACGTCGTCAAGGCAACCGGTCTATCGAGATCAACCGTGCATCGGCTGGTCCACGTCCTGATCGAGGAAGGAATTGTCGAAAAACGCCACAAGACCAAACGGTACGCGATCGGGCATCAGGTTCTCGAACTCGCACTGGCGCGCCCCTCTCGCTCCTCGTTGGTGGTGGCGGCGGAACCGTATTTGTCGGATATCGCTCACGATATCGGTGACACGACCTTTCTCACGGTACGGACCGGAGTAGACGCGCTGTGCGTCACGCGCGTGATCGGTACATATCCGGTTCAGGTGTTTTCCATCGAGGTCGGCGCGAGGCGACCGCTCGGGGTGAGCACAGCCGGCGTGGCGATGCTCGCCGGTTTGCCGCCGCCGGAGGCGCACGAGATCATCATCAACAACGCCAACAGATTCGATGCGTATCGCACGAACCCGACATCCGTTCTCGAACAAGTCGCCGTCGCACGGCGCACCGGTTACTCCGTTCGTCATTCCGGCATCGTTCCCGGTACCAAAGCAATTTCCGTCGTCATCAGGACGCCCGACGGGCAGCCTTGCGCGGCGATTACGATCGTGGCAGTCCGCGCACGTCTACGGCCGCAACGCGAGGGGGAGGTTGGCGAGACATTAAAGAGCGCTGCGCTCGCCATAGGAAAGCTGTTGCACAAATAGCATGTGGCCCGACGTGCGGTTTTGAATTGGCTTCCTCACCCAGGCACCCACCCGCCGCCCGCACCGCCAATCGTCCCGTCACGACCGACCGATCCGGTGAACGACGCCCTATCAACGTCCGGATGGGGCAAGCAGTGCCCCCAATCTCGGAGTCGCTCCCCATCACAGGTTGAAGACGCCCCGGGGCAGACCGGCCGGGAGATAATGTCGGTGAGCGCCCAGGCGGAACCCGGCTAGAACACCCCCCTTGCCATAGGCGAGCGCGAATGCGAGCGGGCCTGTCGCCGTGAGCGGCGAAGCCGTTCAGGCGGGCCGGCGCGCGAGCCTGCGCCGCGACCAGCCGCGCAGCAGCACCGCAACCGCGACGAGACCGACGCTGACGACGAGACCGACGAAGAGCGGAATCAACTTCGGGAAGAACATCCAGCTGGCCACCGCGGCCGCGGTGCTCACGAACATCGACGCCACGCCCCACCGGCCACTGAGCAAGCCGGGACGGAATATGGCGAGCGTCAGCGGCAGAAAAATGCCACCGCCGCGCAGCGCCATGGACATGTAGCTCCAGTCGAGAACATACGAGTTCAGGCTGGACAATGCGATCGCCATGGCCATGCAAGCCACGGTGGCGACGCTCGCGCGATTGGCGAGCAGAATGCGCGCGTCGGAACGCACGCCGAAGACGCCGCGAACGATGTCGTTGGAGATCATCGTCCCGATGCCGAGCGACAAGCCGGCGATCGAGCCGACCACCGACAGCAGAAGGGCGGCAAGGCCGACGCCGCCGAGCCAGCCCGGCAGGTAGGTCACCAGGTACATGGGAAGTGCCAACACCGGAGCGAGATCGGGATGATGGACATGCATGAACATCCCGATGGCAATGGAGGGCAGGCCGACCGGTATCACCATGGCCGCGGCGGTGGCGGTGCCGATCGCGGCGGTGCGGGCGTCGGCGGCCGAATACACCGCCTGAACGTAGGTCTGCGTGCAAAGGACGCCGACGATCAGCGACAAGGCGTTGCTGGCGGCCACACTGCCGCCGCGGCCCCACAGACTGAACCACGGATACGCCGGGAACGAAGCCGAAAAATCAGGCATGCGATACAGGGCGAGCACGGCGCCCAGGCCGGCGACGCACAGCGCGGCCCCGAGAACCGACATTTTGAGGAGTCCCGAAACGCCGGCACCCTTCAAGCCGCCGAAAACGACGTACCCGACCACCAAAAGAACAATGATGGCAGCGGCGACCACATGCGAGGCTCCGGTCATGGCCGCGATCATATGAATGCCCGACAGGGCGCAGGCCACGCAGCTAAACAGGACGCCGAGCGAAGAGATGATGCTCGCCAATGGCCCGGCCTTGGGACCATACATCTTTGACAAGAATTGTGGAATCGTCTCAAGCCCGCTGTGGCGCAACGGGCGGGCATAGAACGCCGACATGATCAACAGGCCCAGGCCTCCGCCGAGCGTAAACCACCATGCCGAAAGACCGAACACGGTGGCGAGCTGGGCGGTTCCCACCGTTGCGGACCCGCCTATGATAGTCCCGGTTATGCCGCCGGCGATGAGGCCAGCGCCGGCCGATCGGCCGTTCAGGCTGTAACCTTCCGCCGTTTTGACAGATCGCGCCGAGAAGACGCCGAGCCCTATGACGGCGACGATCGTGAAGATAAGGCTACTGAGCTGGATCAGAGTAAGATGAGGCATGGATGTTGACCGCTGACTGTCGGCGCACGGAATCGACTCGATTCCGCAGGGGGCGCCTGTGTTTGAGTATGGCGAGTATTGCCCCTGCGCGGCGATGCGGTCCAATGTTGTAATGCTAAATATTAATGCCTAAATTCGATTAAATGGCCGATCGGAAGGAGCGGGCATATGGCCTTGGATGTACGCCAGATTCGATGCTTCATTAAAGTTGCCGAAAGCTTGCATTTCGGCCGTGCAGCGGATCAGTTGCACATTGCCCAATCGGCGCTCAGCCGGCAGATTCAGGCGCTGGAAAAGTCCCTCGGCGTTCGTCTGCTTTATCGCAACAAGCGAGCGCCGATCCGTTTGACCGACGCCGGAGAGATGTTCCTCGCCGAGGTGCAATCCGGTCTTGCGCAACTTGAAAGAGCAGAGTCGGCCGCGCGTCAGGTCGGACGTGGCGAGAGTGGCCGGCTCGAGATCGCCTACATCGCGTCCGCCACCTATTCCGGGCTGTTGCCATCTGTCATATATGCCTACCACCTTGAATTTCCGGCGGTGACGGTCACGTTGCTGGAAATGGAGACATGGCGGCAACTGGAGGCGCTGTCGGAAAATCGCATCGACGTCGGTTTTCTTCGCCCTCGTCCCGAATACCCTCCCGGCATAATAGTCGTGCCGCAACTGCGCGAGACGCTCAGTATCGCCCTGCGCGTTGATCACCCGTTGGCTGCGACCGGCAAGGCGATTCGGCCGATGGATCTGGCCAACGAGTCATTCATTTTGCCGCAGTCCGATGATCGGGCCGGATTTGGCGAACATACGCGAGAAATCGGTAGGAACGGGGGCTTTTCGCCAAAATTCTCATACAATGTCCGCGACTTCATTACGGCCCTCAACTTCGTCGCGATGGGGCTCGGGATCTCGGTCGTGCCCGCGTCGCTTCGGCGGATCCAACTGGCCGATGTGGTGTACCGGCAGCTCGACGGCCTGACGTTGCACGCCGAAATTGTCTCTGCGGTTCGACGGAGCAACAATTCGTCAGCGGTACGGGAATTTATTAGTGGCTTGCGAAAACGTGAGCAAGTGCTTCTGGCGTCGTAGGAATAGTGTAGGGGAATATGGGGTGGCTGCGGAAGAACACCCATTCACACCGCAAAAGGTGTCTGATTGGGCGTGAGTGTGCAAATCGCGATATCGCGACGAAGGAGTGCTTGGAATTCGTAAAGAATGGCCGTGTCGCGACGGTCGATTGCGAATGGAAGCATGTGTGCTTTTCCTCAACGGCGCCAATGATCTGCTCTGATCTCACGAGCGCGCAGACTACTTCGACAAGAATGACCCCTTGACCAATCGTCTTGCCCGGTCTCCCAGACGGGCCGGCTGGAAAGTAACTGTGGAACGCTCCGGCAGGAGTCTTCGTTCGACATGTGAAACCGGTTTGCCTTTGATGCGCTCAAGCGGACTGCGATTCCGATGGCAGGGGCGCTGATCACCATCGTCACTGCCAACTTCGTGCTCTTCCGCGGATGCTTTGAGCAGCCGAGGCTTTGAACTGCGCCGGGATTGTCGGAGGCTCCAAATTTCTAAAAAGGTGGAGCCATCATGGGCAAGACGGTGGACAATTTCCCGACCGAGGTCCGCGAGCGAGCGGTACGGCTGATCCTGCACCACGAAGGCGAACATCCGTCGCGCTGGACGGCGGTGTGCTCGATCGCGGCCAATCTCTCAGCGGCGTGCTGGGGGGGGCGAACCGCTGCAAACCAGAACGTTGCCCATCGTCAATGTCCATAATGTGGGCATTTGGAGCGCAATTCGATCGACTCGGCAATCGCAACAGGGGAAGTATGGGCGAATTGAGGTGCAATCGATGCAGGTCCAAGTCACACCATTCGATGCGGAGAAGGGCAGGCGGCTTGATCCCGAGAAGAATGACGTTACGCGGGCCCTTCGATTGATCACCGGAATTGTCGTTCTACGCCCAAAGGTCTGGGTGGCTCCCCTGTTTTTGGGGAAAGCGTCGTCAAACTGGTGCGCGGGCGCAAACTCGCCGCCGCCCAGTCGACGGCATGATTTGGAGGCAAGGTATGCGGTTGTTGAGTTACCTCGAAAACGGGCGTGAGCGGTACGGCGCGGTCGTTGAAGGCGGCGTCGTCGATCTCGCCGCTCGTATCGGCAACGAATATCCCGATCTCAAGACGCTCATCGCCCGTGACGGGCTCTCTGCAGCACGAAACGCCTTGACGGGGCAGTCGCCTGACAGGGAATTGGCATCATTGACACTGCTTCCGCCTATACCGGCACCCGAGAAACTTTGGTGCATCGGCGTGAACTACCGCGACCGCAATGCCGAATACAAGGACGGATCCAATCTGCAGAAATATCCGAGCCTATTCGTTCGCAATCCTTCGTCCGTTGTCGGGTCCGGGCAGCCGATCGAGAAACCGAACGTGTCTGAACAGCTCGACTACGAAGGCGAGCTCGTCATCGTCGTCGGCGAACCTGGCCGTCACATCCCGCGTGAACAGGCATGGCGGCACATTTTCGGCATGACGCTGTGCAACGAGGGCAGCGTTCGTGACTGGCTGCACCACGCCAAGTTCAACGTCACGCAAGGCAAGAATTTCGATCGGTCGGGCAGTATCGGACCGTGGATCGTTACGGCCGACGAACTCGATCCGCGCGGACCTCACGACATCGTCACCCGCGTCAACGGCGAAACGCGACAACAGGATTCGACGGAACGTTTGATCTTCGCGTTCGATTTTCTGATCGCGTATCTCTCGACCTTCGCGACGCTCAAGCCGGGAGACATGATCGTGACCGGTACGCCGACCGGCGCCGGCGCACGGTTCGATCCGCCGCGTTGGCTGAAGCCGGGCGACGTGGTCGAGGTCGAATCCGCTGGGATCGGCATCCTCCGCAACACTGTCGTCGAAGAGGATTGAAAGGCGATGCTCGACAATACGACGATCGAAGACTTGGCCCGAAGGTTGGACGGAGCCCGGCAGACCAAGTCGCTGTTGCGTATGTTCACGCTGGAGTACCCGGAGCTCTCGATCGAGGACGCCTATGCGATCCAGCGCGCGTGGACCCGCCTTCAAGTCGCCGGCGGTCGCGTCATCCGGGGGCACAAGATCGGGCTCACCTCGAAAGCGATGCAGAATGCCGTCGGCATCGCCGAACCGGACTACGGTGTTCTGTTCGAGGACATGTTCTATCCGGAGGCGAGCGAGATTCCGTTCGACCGTTTCAATGGAGCGCGAATCGAGGTCGAGCTCGCCTTCGTGCTTGAGACGCCACTCCGGGGCCCGAACTGCACGATCTTCGATGTGCTGAAAGCCACCGGCCACGTCACGCCGGCGCTTGAGATTTTGGAATCGCGGATGCACCGGATTGATCCGGAGACCAAGGCAACGCGCAAGGTTATGGATACGATTTCCGACAATGCGGCGAACGCGGCTCTGGTGTTGGGTGGTCGGCCGTTTCTGCCGCACAACGCGGACTTGCGTTGGATCGGCGCGCTGTTGTTCCGGAACGGACAGATCGAGGAGACGGGTATCGCCGCCGGCGTCCTCAACCATCCGGCCAACGGCGTCGCTTGGCTCGCGAACCGACTTGCGCTGCACGACGAGCATCTTGCCGCCGGTGAAGTGGTCCTCGCCGGATCCTTCACGCGGCCCGTCGACGTTCGCAAGGGCGATGTATTCCATGCCGACTACCGAGAGTTCGGGTCGGTGAGTTGCCAGTTTGTTTAGAGCCAGTTTGTTTAGAAAAGGACAACGCTGATGGCAAGACGTACCAGCATCCAGATCGGGGGGTTCAAGCACGCCAACCCGATTCCGAACGCCAGCCGCATCGGCAATCTTCTGATGTCCGGCGTCATCCTCGGTCGCGATCCGCAGACGGGGAAAATGCCGGAGTCGATCGAAGACCAGTGCGTGAACATGTTCGCGCACATGAAGGCGATCGTCGAGGCGGGCGGCGGCACGACCGACGACATCATCAAGATGACGGTCTGGCTGCAGGACCGCTCACAGCGCGCGCCGGTGAATGCGGAGTGGGTGAAGATGTTTCCGGACGAGCGGTGTCGCCCGGCCCGACACGCGCTGCAGATGAACATGGATGGCGGCGCGCTGGTGCAGTGCGATGTCATCGCTGTGATCGGTTGAGAAGAGGTAAAAAATCATGCCCGACTATATGGCTTTCGATCCGAACCCGCGTCAGCCGTCGGCGTTGCCGCCTGCGCACACGTGTGACAGCCAATTTCACGTGCTCGGCCCGCTGTCCAAGTATCCGGTGCGGCCGGGTGCGGCTTACCAGATGCCGACGGCAACGTGGGAGGCGGCGCTTCGCGTCCACAAGGCGCTGGGCATCGAGCGCGGCGTGATCGTGCAGACGACGACCTATGGCGCCGATCACGCGGTGGTTCTCGATGCACTCGCGGCGATGGGGCCGAACTATCGCGGTTGTGCGAACGCGCTGGTGTTCGCGGAAGCGACCGATTCCTATATCGAGAAACTGCATGCGGCCGGCGTGCGGGGTGCGCGGTTCAGCTTCCGGCAGGCCCTGGGGGCAGTTCTCAGCGACGCCGACTTTGCGCGCGCCATCGCGCGGATACGGGAGTTGGGCTGGTACGTGAAAATCCAGCCGGAGAAGGACGGGATTGCCGGCAGCGCCGCCAAATTCGAGTCGCTCGACGTCCCGGTCGTGATCGATCACATGGGCCGGCCGGATCCCATACGCGGCCGGGACGATCCCAGCCTGCGCAAAATGCTGGAGCTGCTGTCCAAGGGCAACTTCTGGGTCATGCTTTCGCTCGGCGAGAAGACCTCGAAAGCGGGCTACCCCTGGGACGACGTGATCCCCATCGCCCGCGCCTACATCGAAGCCGCGCCGGACCGGTGCATCTGGGGCAGCGACTGGCCACATCCCGTTTCGGTGGTGCAGCCACCCAACGACGCCGAATTGCTGGAGCTCCTCTATCGCTACGCTCCGGACGCCGAGGAACGCCAGCGCATCCTGGTCACGAACCCGGCGAAGCTGTTCGGATTCACCGAGTAGCTGGCGGTTGGCGCCGGTTCAGGATTGCTGAACGGAATATGCGTCGGTGTGGGTTCGTTGATGCCGACGATCATCGGATATCTGATTGGTCTGACCGGACATTACACCGGCGGATTGATGAACTTGGTCGGCTTTGCGGTGCCGGGTTTGATCTGTGCCGTGACGTTGACGCTTCGAAAGTTCGGACTTTGTGTACAAGCAAAATTTACAGGGGGGAATAGCTGGCCACGATGAGTCGTTTTGAAACGTTGTTTGATCCAATCACAGTCGGGCAGTGCCTCATCAAGAATCGCTTTGTCATGGCGCCGATGGGGCCTGCCGGATTGTGCGACAGCGACGGCGCGTTCACGGAACGTGGAATCGACTTTTACGTGGAACGCGCCAGGGGCGGCGTTGGTCTGATTATTACCGGCATGAACTTCGTGGAAAATGAAGTGGAAAAACACACGAAGGGAGCCATGCCCTGTCCGACCGACAATCCGATGCTCTTCATACGGATGGCAAGAACGCTCACCGAACGGGTGCACGCCTACAATGCGAGAATTTTCTTGCAGATTTCGGCGGGCTTTGGACGCGTGTCGAGCCGCGTCAATCCCGGCGATCTGCCCGTTGGACCATCGGTCATACCGCATCGGTGGATCGATGGAATGATGTGCCGCGAGCTGAGTACGGACGAGGTCAAGAGGATCATCGCGAAGATCATTGATGCCGCCGGTGTGGCCAAACGCTCCGGATTCGACGGGGTGGAAATCCATGCCATGCACGAAGGATATCTGATCGACCAGTTTGCAACGGAACTGTTCAACAATCGCACGGACGAATATGGCGGGAGCCTGGAAAATAGGATTCGGATGGCGGTTGAGATCGTTCAAGGTATTAAAAACGCTTGCGGAAATGACTTCCCGGTGGTGATGCGGTATAGCCCCAAGAGTTTCATCAAGGAACTCGGGCATGGCGTCGTGCCAGGGGAGGAATTCACCGAACTGGGACGCGATTTACCCGAAGGACTGGAGGTGGCGAAGCTGCTGGAGAAGGCAGGGTACGATGCTCTGGACTCGGACGTCGGTAGTTACGACTCCTGGTACTGGAGCCACCCGCCGATGTACCAGGAAAAAGGATTGGCGCTGCCATTCAATGCAGAGGTCAAGAAGGTTGTCGGCATCCCGGTCATTACAGCTGGCCGGATGGACAATCCGGAACTGGCCAGCGCGGCGATCGAAAAGGGCCAGACCGACATGATTGGGCTCGGCCGGCCTTTGCTGGCCGATGCGCAGATCGTCAACAAGATCAGGGTCGGAAAGCACAAGAAGGTTCGCCCGTGCCTGTCCTGCCACGAGGCATGCATGGGCAGACTGAAGGCATACTTAACAATCTCGTGTGCCGTCAATCCGAGTGCCGGCAGAGAGCGGGAATACGCGCTGACCCCCGCGGCGAAGAAGAAGAGGGTGATGGTGATAGGCGGCGGGGTCGCGGGGTGTGAAAGCGCCCGCGTGCTGGCGCTGCGTGGTCACGAGGTGCAGCTCTTCGAGAAGAGCGGACGGCTGGGCGGAAATCTGATTCCGGGCGGCGCGCCGGATTTCAAGGAAGACGATTTGGCCTTAGCCGACTGGTATATACAGGAGTTGGCGGAGCTGGACGTCAAGGTGAGTTATCTCACCGAGGTGACACCGGAAATGGTCCGGACAGCCGAAGCCGACTCGGTCATCATCGCAACCGGTTCCAAACCCAGGAAGTTCAGTCTGGGAAATGACGAACGAGTTTATCTCGCGGCGGACGTCCTGACCGGCGAAAAGAACGCCGGAAACACCACCGTGATTATTGGCGGCGGCCTCGTCGGGTGCGAAACGGCGTTAATGCTCGTGAGGCAAGGCAAGAAAGTGGTGGTCGTCGAGGCGCTAGACGAGATCCTGAGTCTCGCCGGTCCGCTATGTTACGCCAACCGGGAAATGCTGGCCGACCTCTTGCGCTTCCATCATGTCGAAATCCGCACTGGCACAAAGGCCGTTCGACTCGACGGGCAGAGCCTGGTCGTGACGAAGAACGGCGCCGAGGAGAAGATTGCGACAGACTCGGTAATAATCGCGGTGGGCTATGACGCGAATACTTCTCTGTACGACGCATTGCTGTACGACGTCGAGGAAATTTACCAAGTGGGCGATGCGAGAAAGGTGTCGAACATAATGTACGCGATTTGGGACGCCTTTGAAGTGGCCAGAAATATTTAGGCCGCACACCTCTCAAATGAACCGGTAGTTAAAAGAGGAGACGGGGTCGTGGAACCGAAGGAATACGTATTGGGCGTGATCAACAAGGCGCGGGACGCTCAGCGCATATTCGAGGGCTATTCGCAGCAGTCGGTGGACGCCGCCGTTCGCGCCATAGGAAAAGCTGTCTACGACAACGGCGACATGCTCGCCCGCCTGGCGGTCGATGAAACCGGAATGGGCAAGTATGAAGACAAGATCGTCAAGAACCAGGGCAAGGCAAAAGCCGTCTGGAACAAACTCAAGGGCGTGAACAGCCGAGGCGTTGTCCGCACGATCGAGGACGAGGGGCTGGTCGAGATCGCCAAGCCGATCGGCGTCATCGGCGCCATTTCTCCGACGACGAATCCGACGATCACTCCGATGCACAACGCGATGATCGCATTGAAGGGCGGAAATGCGATCGTCGTTTGCCCGCACCCGAGAGCAAAGAAGACGGGTAACGTGACCGTCGATTTGATGCGGCAGGCATTGGTGGAAGCCGGTGCGCCGGCCGATCTGATACAGATCACCCCGGAGCCGACGATGGAGATTTCCGGCCTGGTGATGCAGCTGTGTGACGCGTGCATTTCCACCGGTGGGCCGGGAATGGTGAAGGCGGCATACAGCAGCGGCAAACCCGCGTTTGGGGTCGGCGCCGGCAACGTGCAATGCATCGTCGATGATGACGTCTCGGTGGAGGACGTCGCGCCGAAAATTGTGCGCGGAAGGACCTACGACAACGGAATCCTGTGTACGTGCGAGCAGAGCGCCATCTGCCCCGTGACGATCTATGACGCGCTGGTTTCGGCGTTCAAGGACATGGGCGCCTATTACGTCGAGAAGCCGGCGGAGGTGGACGCTCTAAGAACGGCGATGTTCGGCGAAGGGGTCATAAACAAGGATGTCGTGGGCGCTTCGTCCGTCGCGATCGCGAAGATGGCCGGCATCGAGGTGCCGAAGAATACGAAGTTCTTGCTGGTCGCGATTTCCGGAAGCGGTCAGGAAGAACCCTTGTCGAAGGAAAAGCTGTGCCCGGTACTGGCGATCTACCGGTACGACACGTGGGAAGAGGCAGTCGATATCGCCGGTAAGAACCTTCTTCACGAGGGCATGGGACACAGTGCAGTCGTTCATTCCAATAACAGACAGCACATCCTGTATGCGGCGGAGCGACTGCCGGTGTCGCGTATCGGGGTGAACATGATCGGGTCGTCTGGTCTCGGCGGCAGCTTCGATAACGCCCTGAATCCGGCGGCGACGCTGGGGTGTGGTTCTTGGGGAAACAACTCGATCAGCGAAAACTTGTGGTGGAATCACTTGGTGAACATCAGTCGCGTCGCGGCGGCGATGCCCGGCAAGCGGATCCCGACCGACCGCGAAGTATGGGGGTGAGGGGGACGAATGGTCTACACGAGTTTCGACGAATTGTTTGCAGGAATTGGTGGCGCCGGCGATCGGAAGAAGACGGTGGCGGTGATGGCTGCCGAAGACGCTCATACGCTGGAGGCCGTGGGACGGGCGGTCAACGCCGGAATCGTGGACGCGGTGCTGATCGGCGACGGCAAGAAGATCGAGCAACAGCTCGATCTGTTGCCCGAGAAGTTCGCGAACGCGATAATCCACGCTTCATCGAATGTGGACGTCGTCGGTACTGCCGCTGAATTGATAAAGAAGGGCGAAGCCCATTTTCTGCTGAAGGGGCTGTTGCAGACGGGCGAGATGATGAAGGTCCTCATGCGCGAGGAAAGCAACTTTCGCACCGAGCGACAGTTGTCTCATCTGAGCATCGTTCAGATCCCGAACTATCACAAGCTGATCGGTTTGACCGACGCGGCGCTCAACATCTACCCGGATTTGCCGCAGAAAAAGGAGATCGTGATCAACGCGGTCGATGCCATGCACAGCATGGGGTTTGTCGAGCCAAAAGTCGCCGTGCTGGCGCCAGTCGAGCAGGTGAATCCGAAAATTCAGGAGACCGTGGACGCAGACGCCCTGAAGGTGATGAACAGGCAAGGCGAGCTGCCGGGATGCATCGTCGACGGTCCACTGTCCTACGATCTGGCCATGGACCGCGAAGCGGCCGAAGTGAAGGAAATCGACAGTGCGGTCGCCGGGGACGCGGACCTGTTGGTGGTTCCGAATCTGTCCGTCGGCAACACGCTGCTGAAGGCGCTTCGATATTCCGCGAAGGCGACGACCGCTGGGATCGTCGTCGGCGGCAAAGTTCCTTTGGTGTTGACGTCGCGGGCGGCTGAAGTGGCGGCGAAGTATCTGCCCATCGTTCTGGCCGCCGCGGCGTGTGCCAGGCAATAAAACACTTTCTCTTAGACCAAGTATATGAAGACAGGGGCCGAATAGTGTCCAAAGACGCCTATAGGATCCTTTCAATAAATCCGGGATCGACGTCCACGAAGATCGCCGTGTACGAAAACGAGAGCGAGATTTTTCGAAACACGATCGAAAACGCGGCGGAGGAATTGGCGAAGTACAAGTCCATGGTCGATCAGTTCGACATGCGCCGTTCCGCCATCCTCGAATGTCTGGGCGAGCAGAAATTTCCGTTGGAAAGCCTTTCGGCGGTGGCCGGGCGGGGCGGAAAACTCCCCCCCTTGAAACGCGGCGCCTATCGGGTGACCCAGGAGATGGTCGATTTTTTGAGGTATCGGCCGATCGACGAGCATGCATCGAACTTGGGGGCGATCATCGCCTATAGCATCGCCCACCCCCTGCACATCCCATCCTATATATACGACGCGGTCGTCGTCGATGAGTTGGAGGAGATCGCCCGGTTTTCCGGCGTTCCGGAGCTCACCAGGCGGGCGTCGTGTCATGTCCTGAACATGCGGGCTGTTTCGCGCAAGATCGCGGAGAAGCTGGGTAAAGGACTGGACGAAGTGAATATCGTGGCCTGCCACATGGGTGGCGGAATCACGATGTCGGTTGTCAGTGGCGGTCGGATGATCGATGTGCTGACGGACGAAGAAGGGCCGTTCTCGCCGGAGCGAGCCGGGCGGGTTCCTTGCCGGCAATTGGTCGACATGTGTTTTTCCGGGGCACACGACAGGAAATCCGCGACCAGGCGGATGCGGGGGAGCGGTGGGCTAGTCGCCTATCTCGGCACGAACGACGCGCGTGACGTGGAAAGGAGAATCAAGGACGGCGATGCATATGCCGCCGAGGTATATCAGGCCATGGCTTACCAGGTGGCGAAAGGGATAGGAGAGATGGCGACCGTCGTCAGCGGACGGGTGGATGCGATCATCCTCACCGGCGCCATCGCCCATTCGGACATGATGATGGGAATGATCAAGGGAAGAGTCGAATTCATCGCGCCGGTCATTGTCGTTCCGGGTGAAAACGAATTGGAGTCCCTGGCGCTGGGAGCGCTGCGCGTATTGAGGGGCGAGGAAGGCGCACGCGAGTTCATTGCACCATGAAACCTGTGGTCCGTTTGTACCGGGAGGGTAATCGCGCTGACGGTGCTGCTTCTGTGAGAGCCGGTTAGCAAAATCGCACTGGGAAGGCTCCGGGAGTGGGGTTGTGGTTCAAACCGGGGATGAGGTCGGATAAGCCGTTCTTGCGCGCCGTCTGGGCATACATCCTCGCCGCCGCCCTCGGCGCACGCTGGCGTGATGGCTTTCCGGTGGTTCGAACGGAGCACGAGTAGGGCGCCGCGCCCTTTGTTCACGGGCTCGGCTCGTACCGGTGCGGCGCTTTCGGGGAAGACCAGACGTTTGATGTTGTAACCGGGGTTGACCATGCTGATCGTGGTCGTCCGTCGCGCCGTCGCCGTGATCGCGGCGTCCGGTTGGCAGAGGGAAGCCGAGGATCGGCCTCGATACGGCAGCGGGTGGCGGTGCTGAAGCCGGCCTTAGCGAAGGCGGCCGTCTTGCTGTCGGTCGAATGATCGTGTCCTGGTCACTTCGGCCATTCGTTCAACTCGCAGCCAAAGCCTGCTTCCCACCCAAGGCGCAATCCGGCTCGATGCAGCCATGTGGCTGAGCATCCCGAGATCGGCGAAAAGGCCTTACATCCTATTTTTTGAACCTTTTGGCCAAGTCCGCACTCGAGCGCATCAGCAGGCTGGTATCAACACCAATGGCGACGAAGGTGGCGCCGAGGTCGAGATAGTGCCGGGCGTCCGATTCAACGGTTGAGAGTATGCCGATGGGTTTGCCGACCTTATGAATTCGTTCAAACGCGGATTCGATTGTCTTTCTGAGTTCGGCGCTGTCTTCCGGCAGTTTGAGACCGCAATTGGCAGCGAGGTCGGCCGGGCCGACGAAGACCCCGTCAACGCCTTCGACGGAGGCGATAGCTTCGAGATTGTCGAGCCCGGCGCGGGATTCGATCTGCACGAGAACGCAGATCTCATCATCCGCACGCGCCTGATATGCCTGGATTGTGCCGTAACGCGCGGCGCGCATGGCACCAGCCACGCCGCGTTTGCCGGCGGGCGGGTAGCGCGTTGCCTCCACCGCATAGACCGCCTCAGCCTCCGATTCGACGTAAGGGATAAGGAGCGTCTGGACCCCGATATCGAGGAGCCGTTTGATGCGAACCCGATCGTTGGAACTGGGGCGGACAACCGAAAAAACCGGATAGGCCGCCGCGGTCTGCAGCTTGCGCAGAACATCCCGGTCCGAACTGGGGGTATGTTCCGTATCGAACAGCAGCCAATCGTAGCCCGCCACCGCCGCCACTTCCGTGGCCGTGTCGCCGTCAAGCGTGCACCAGAGTCCGATCATCGGCTGCTTGTCCAGAAGCGCCGTCTTGAACCCGTTTTTGAGCAAATCCCGACCCATGCCGCTTCCTCCATTCCGCGAGCGCATAGAGGGTGTTTCGTGACACAAGCCCGGCGAATTTGGCAATTGAAAACGATTGCAAATTCCATATTATGGAAAAATATGGAGTTTGATGCGTCATGGAAAAGACCAGGCTGGCAGGTGCGCAAAGTATCGATCGGGCCTTCGATATCCTGCATCTGATTGCGGCCGCCTCCTCTCAGGGAATTCGCCTGAAGGACATTTGCAGCAGGACCGGGCTCACCCAGCCGACAGCACATAGGATTCTGGCAAAGCTGCAGGAGCGCGGACTCATCGAGCGTATTCGGGGCGGCGCGCGGTATATTATCGGTGGCGAGCTGACCCTTCTGGGGCTCTCCACCGGCGTGCGCCGCTTTCGCGAGCTGGCGGGACCGACCTTGCGAGAATTAAGCGATGAAGTGGGGGACGCGGTCTTCCTGACGGTGCGAAGCGGACTGGATACAGTCTGCGCGGACCGCAAGATTGGCAGTTATCCGATCCAGGTTCTGTCAATCGAGATCGGTTCCCGCCGTCCTTTGGGGATCAGTGCCAACAGTGTCGCCATGCTATCGCGGATGCCCGAGGCAGAAGCGACGGACATTCTGGAGAAGAATGCGGAGAGACTTTCTCCTTTCAAAATGCCGCAGGCCGTATTGCAAGAGCGCATTGCGGTGGCTCGCCAGCGAGGCTATGTCCACATCAGTCAGGCCATTGTGAAGGGCACAAGCGCGATCGCCATGCCGGTTTACGATGTGGTGGGTCGGCCGATTGCCGCCATCAGCACCATCGCGGTCCTGTCCCGGCAGAGCAAGAGGCGTTTGCCTAGCCTGATAAGCCTCCTGCACAAGGCGGCTGAAAACATTTCCGAGCTGTCCCATCAGGAGGCTATCAAGTCGCCTGTGAAGAACGCCGATCCTGTTGAATGGCAAGTGTTTTCGGGCGTAGGGAAGTAATCGGGATTGCAGGAAAGCCGGGATTTTTGCGACCTCCAGTTCCATCAGCCGATGCGCCGCAAGGCCGATCATCTCGCGCAGCAGATCGGCATCGGCGCTCTTTTCCAGAAGCCCGCGAAGGCTCATCATCTCATCGGTCATCGTGGTCATCTCCGTTCGGGTTATGGGTTTGGCGACCAAACCCTATCGGAGATCCGCGATGACCCCCGCTATGGATAAGTGGCCCGCCGCCGCCTGACTCGTGGCGGTCGCTGCGGCGGGCCAGTTACCCACCGCTCCTACGCCACTCGGCGGGGCACGACCAAAAACGACTTAAATTTCCATATTATGGAAGTTTTGAAGTTTCTTTGTTGATTGCGGATTTGAATGCCGTCACTCGTATTATCAGGCGGCAAATGGCATCCGTGTCTTTGCCAGGAGAGAGGAAAACGCTAACGCTTTAGGGAGTTACTATGCGTAACTTGCTCAAAATTTTGACGGTGGCCGTCGCAAGCGTCATGCCGATGGCTGCTCACGCTGCCGATTTCCCCACGAAACCGGTCATGATCGTCGTTCCATATCCGCCTGGTGGCAACGTTGACAGCGCAGCACGCATCATCGCGCCGAAAATGGGAGAGGTGCTCGGCCAGCCGGTCGTCATCCAAAACCGCGCGGGCGCAGGAGGAATGATCGCTGCGCAATATGTAATGGGCTCCAATGCAGACGGCTACACGCTGTTCATGGCGGCCAACGGGCCTCTGCTTTTCGCGCCCATGACTATGAAGCGTCCAGATGTATATGACTGGAAAAAGGACTTTGCTCCGATTGGTGCGGTTTCCATTACGCCGATGGCTTTGAGTGTCCGCGCGGACCTTCATATCGACAGCCTGCAGAAGCTTCTGGATCAAGTGGACTCGAAAGGTCTGCTGATGGCGTCACCGGGTGCTGGCACGACCAATCACCTTGCCGCCGAGTTGTTGATGGAGAAATCCGGCAAGCAATGGCGGATCGTTCAATACAAGGGCAATGCGCCGGCTGTTACGTCTCTGCTCGGCGGGGAAACGGCCTTCAGCTTCGACCAGATTTCGGTTATTTTGCCGCATATCAAGGAAGGCATAGTTGTTCCGCTTGTTGTTACCTCGGATGAACGCGTACCGGCGCTTCCTGATGTCCCGACCTTTAAGGAGGCCTCCAAACTTGGCTTTCAGGCCGTGACATTCACCGGTTTGCTTGCTCCGGCGAGAACGCCCGGCGACGTCATCAATGCCATTTCGAAGGCCCTGACCGCGGCTTTGTCCGATAAGGGCGTGCAAAAACAGTTTGCAGATCTGGGTTCGCTGACGAAAGTGACGACACCGGCGGAATTTAAAAGCTTTCTAGGTGAAATCGACGACACTTGGCGTCCGGTCGTCCAGAAGGTCGATACTGGCCGCTAAACGCCTATCCGTTGGATTGCAACTCAAATGAGAAATTCCCTTCGGTTTGGCCGAGATGCCGAGCTCGTGTTCTCCTATGCCCTCTTGATACTCGGCGCTATCGTGACGCTGACGGGGTGGCATTATGGCCTGGGATATCTTAATGACATCGGGCCCGGCGCTTTTCCCGTCGGGCTCGGTGTTCTTCTGATGGTCTTGGCCCTTATGTCTTTGCGGGAAGCATCTGGCTCGGGGGAAGCACACCGTATCGCGCCTGTGTTGTTTATTCCGCTTGGCATCATCGCTTGGGGGTTGCTGATCGATACAGCAGGCCTCCTGGCAGCCACGATCGCGCTGATCGCGCTTTATGTCTTTGGTGAGCCCCGTTTGAAGCCGTTCGGCGGAGCTGTTCTCGCATTGTCGCTGACAGCGGCCGGCTACGTCTTATTCGTGCTTGGCTTGAAGCTCTCACTACATATTTTCTGGGGCTGAATCATGAGCGTATTGAGCGATCTTGCGTCCGGCTTTGGAATCGCGCTGACCTGGCAGGCGCTCTCCATCTGCTTTAGTGGCGTTCTGCTTGGCACATTCGTTGGCGCTCTTCCCGGCGTCGGCGCCCTGGCGGCTATTTCGCTTTGCCTTCCGCTGACTTATTACATGGAACCGGTTCACGGGCTGATATTGCTCGCCGGCATTTTCTATGGCGCGCAATACGGCGCCTCGACATCGTCGATCCTCTTGAACATCCCCGGCACGCCGTCCGCTGCGGCGACCTGCCTCGATGGTAACCCGATGGCCAGGAGCGGCCGGGCCGGTCAGGCTCTCTTTATCGTGACGTTGAGCTCCTTTTTCGGTGGGTCGGTTGCCATTCTGATCCTCGTTGCTTTCGCGCCGCCGCTTGCGAAATTCGCCCTGAGCTTTGGTGCGCCTGAGTATTTTGCTGTCATGCTGCTCGGCCTGATCGCCGCTTCGACCGCGTCTGTCGGTTCCGCTGTAAAGGGACTGGCGATGGTGGTGCTGGGATTGATCTTCGGAGTGGTCGGAACGGATGTAACGTCAGGCACCTATCGTTTAGCGCTCGGATTTGTCCAACTGACGGATGGCATCAGCCTTGTTGCCATGGCGATGGGTCTTTTCGGTATCGCAGAGGTACTGGCCAATCTGACCCGGCCCGAAGTAAAAATGCCGACCGGCAACAAGGTCTTTAGCTTGCGGCACCTCCTCCCGACGCGAGAGGAAGCTGTACGGGCTGTGAAACCGGCCGTGCGAGGCTCGCTGATCGGTTCGTGGATTGGCGCACTTCCAGGCACCGGCCCCGCCATCGCCGCCTTTCTGGCCTATGCGATCGAAAAGCGCGTGTCGCGGACGCCCGAGCGTTTCGGCACCGGCGCGGTGGAAGGGATTGCAGCACCGGAGGCGGCAAACAACGCTTCGGTTCAGGCCGCGTTCATTCCGACATTGTGCATTGGGATTCCGGGCGACGCGGTTATGGCTTTCATGCTGGGCGCGATGATCCTGCACGGCATCGTTCCCGGTCCGCAATTGATCCACGAACAGCCAGACCTGTTCTGGGGGCTGGTGGCCAGTTTCTGGGTCGGCAATATCTTGCTTGTCGTTTTGACCTTGCCGCTGATCGGTGTTTGGGTGAAGGTTCTGGCCATACCGCGCCAGATCCTCTACCCGACGATCATCTTCCTGATCTGCGTCGGGGTCTACAGCGTCAACAGCGCTGTCTTCGACGTGTTCATCGCCATCGTTTTCGGCCTGCTTGGCTACATGATGTCGGTGCTGAAATATCCGGCGGCTCCGGTTTTGCTCGGTTACATACTCGGGCCGCTGGTCGAGGAGAATTTCCGCCGGGCGCTGTTCATTTCCAACGGCGATTTCACCACCTTTGTCAGTTCTCCCGTGTCCGCCGGTTTCCTGCTGATGTCCGTTCTTGCCCTGGTCGTGCCGCCGATTCTCAATATCAGGCGCAAGCGGCTGCTAAACGATGCGCAATTGAACGCAAGCCCGTCGGAACCTGCTTAAAAGCAGCGGCGGCGCCAACGATTTCGCGTCGTTCTGCTGGCGGACGATCGTCATCACGGTTCACGAAAAATCGCGGTTCGTCGAGACGGCCGAGGGAGCCGGGCCCAAGTGGCGTGATGCCATCGCCAAGTCGCTGAAGCAGCGGCCCGACATCGACAAGGTTCTTCCCCGCCCATGAGGGCCGGCACGACGACCGAGACGGCTGCTGGCCGCCCGCCTGCCGCCGTGCCGACTTCTGTGCCGCCCCGTTCTGTACCCGTTCGCGCGTTCCGCGCTCCTCGCGCTGGGCTTGAAGCCAGGGTTTCTGCGGCTTTCGGCCGGATTCGCGAAGACATGCCACGTTTGCACGGCGAATTGCTAAACCGTCGTGCTCTTAACGGGGCACCGGGGGTTCGAATCCCCCCTTCTCCGCCACAATTTCCTCTAACCCGTTATATTTGAAAGAGTTTTCAAAAAGTGCCTATTTTTGTATCGTCAGTTTTCCGCGACTTGCGGGGGCGATTCATCAGGCTTGGCCGCGAAAGCTGGCGAAGCGTAAAATTCGAGCAATAGCCATTGGCGGTCGTCACGTTCGAAATTGCTCACGGAGTTGAAGTTTCGGTTCTGGATGGGAATTGCCGTTTTTCCCTGAATTCAGAAGGCGGCCCGTCTTTCCCTGACCGTACTAATCTTTCGCTCTTTTCACGTCGTTGTTCATGCTGGTGTAGGCAATCCAGGGACGACCGGACGAATCGACACCTACTTTGTCCGCTTCCACATTGTTGACCGTGTCGAAGCTTTTGTTGGCGGCGTTCCACTTTCTCAGCTGCATTTTGCTGCCGTTCCAATGGGTGATATAAATGGTCCCGTCGGTGCCTGCGGCGATTGCACTCCCCTCGATACTCTGTCCCAGGGGGCGATTCTCGAACTTCGTTCCCGTGTATTGCTGGACGATATTGTTGTCGTCCAGTATCCACAAATCCCCGGCGCGTCCGACCGCGACCTTTTTCACATCGTCGTTGCTGAACTTGGTGAAGGCATTGGTTCCGGTCTTCAACAGGTAAAGCGTCGAGCCGACAACGATATGGACCTTCCCGTCTGCGCCGATCGACAAACTGTTCGCCGAACCGGAAACCACCGAATACGTCTTCGACAGCGTTCCCTTCGAATTCAACTTGTAAACGGTTCCGCTCTTGAACCCCCAAAAATTGCCGTTGCCATCAACGCCAATTTGTTCGACGTCCGTCGGAAACGAAATCGAGGTTTCCTCGAATGCCTTCGTTTTGCTGTTGAAATGCAAGAGGACCGTGAGCGGAAGCTGCTGCTGCTGCCCCCCCTTTTCGCCATAGACATAGACCTCGTCGTTCCGCCCGACGATCAGGCTACTGAAATTCGTAAGCACGGTGCTGTAAGTGTCGAACTTCATGTTCTTGGAGAACGTGAAGCCGGTGGAGGAGGGCAGATCGACCACCGCCCCGGTGCTGCCGCTGCCGGTAGTGTCGCCTGCCGTGCCGGCGGCAACGGCACGATCCTGGGCCTCCTCACGCTCGAAGAAAGCGGAGGCCAGCACCAACTCGGCGCTGGTTACCACCCATGGATAACCGTTGGGCCCCACCGCGACGCGCAACGGCGTATGGCCCGGAGTCTGGACCATTTCGAAGGTTTCGCCGTCCGCGCCGAGACGCATCAAGGGGCTCCGGTCTGACACCACGTAAACGCTGCCGTCCGGACCGATGGCGATGCTCGTGGCCTTCTGCGGCAGCACCCTGCACGGAGACCCGCCGCAACGCTGAACAAGGCTGTCGGAACGGATGGTCCACGGCGTGCCGTCGGGCGCCACCGCCACCACCAGACCTTGCCCCGGGATGCGCTCGAACCGGGTCATGGCGGCATTGAGCCGGTAAAGACCGCCCGTGGCATCCGTGATCATGACGGTGCCGTCTCCGCCGATGGCGATGTCCGAGCCGATGGCATTGGGGATTTGCTTCCACAGTTCGCCGGTGTGGCGGAACACGCGCCCCAATGTGGAAATCCCCCAGGGGTTGCCGCCCGGGTCCACGGCGATACGCGCCAGGGTTCCGGGAAAGCCTTCAAACCGCCGGCGCGTGTTGGACCAGCGCAGTACGTTTCCGCCGGCGTCGAGACCGAAAACGCTGCCGTCCTTGCCGATGGCAAGATTGGAAGCGGTCTTGCGCGTGTTGACGAAGGTGATCGGCCCTTTCGCCGTTATGGCGGTGGGATCCATCGACGCCGTCAATCCTGAATCGGGTTGCACCGTCGCGGGCTTCGCCGCTTCGGTCCCCGTTGCCGCCGGCGGAGCCGCCGCCGGAGATCCCGCGGTCTGGGCCGGCGCCGTCAACGGCCGCGCCTGCGCCGGAGGCGCGGTGGGCGTCTCCGGCGTGGCGGGAGCGGCCTGCAAGGCGGATGCCACCGCAAGGGACGCGCTGTCCACCGGGGCGCTGGCTTGCGGAGCCTGGGCCTGCGGCGCCACGGCCTTCGGAGCGTGCCCCTCCTTGGTCTTGATGCGTTCCTTGATGACCAGCAGCGTGGTCGCCATGATGACGCCGCCCTCCACCACCGCCCAGGGCCCGCCGTCGGGAGCCGCAGCCACGGCGGAAACGTTATGGATCCCCGGCACCAGCGCCCAGCGGTTCTCGGCGGCATTCCATATACGGAGTTCGCCCCCCGCATCCGCGATCACCACCGTGTCGTCCCCGTTGGCGGCGATGTCCAGCGCAAGGCCCGGCAGGTCCGTCCAGGTCTTGCCGTCGAAGGCGCGGATCCGCCCGTTCCCGGTCACGACCCAGGGATGGCCGGCGCGGTCCAGATCCAGGCGTCTGGCCGTCCCCTCCAGGGGCCGCCATTCGCTGCGCAGGGGATTCCACTTTTTGATCTCGCCGCTGACCTTGGCGATATAGACGTTGCCCAAGGCATCGGCGGCGACATCGGCGACGTCGGTATCCTTGTTCTCCCACCACAGGCCGTTATAGCGGAACACCACGCCGTCGGCGTCGACCGCCCAGGGTCGGTTCGCTTCCGCTGCGGTAATGCGGACGAATCTGCCCGACATGCGCCGCCAGCGCTGTTCCAGCGCATCCCAGCGCCACGGCGTTCCATCCGGCGCGACGGCGTAGGCCTGGCCCGCGCTGTTGATGGAGATGTCCACGGCCGTGCCGGGGAGACGGTGCCATTGCGGGGCTTCGGCCGGGCTGCCCTGCGCTCGGGCAAGCCCGCTTAACTGGCTCACACCGGTCACCAGGCAAAGCAGAAGCAGCAGACGTTTACCGTATGGCCAGATCACGACGCGGTACCCCCTTCGCGGTCGGTGGACGTTTTATAGGGTGAGCTGGTTTTTCAGTTCACCAGCAACCGGTCGCGGACCATCGCGAACTGTTCCAGGACACTCGGATCATTCCGCCAGGACTGGACCTGGATATCTCCGGTGCGGAATTCCTCGAAGAACTCCCGTCCCTGCAGCTTGCCGATGATCTCGTTGAACGTCGGACGCTGCGTGAACCAATCCTTGTGGCGCTGCTCCAGGCGATCGACGTCGCGCTCCAGATCAGACAGTTCATCTATCCTTTTCTGACGATTTTCCACCGATTGGCGCGCGTAGATGGGGCGGCGCGGCGTCATCAGGATCAGGATGGAACGCTCGAATTCGCGCTCGACCCGTTGGGAAAACAGCAGGCTCACGATCGGAATATCCATCAACAGCGGCACGCCGTCGGCGATCTTATTGGTTTCGCGCTCGCTCAATCCGCCCAACACCAGGGTCTCGCCGAACTTCATGGTGACCGTGGAGTTGACGTTGGTCTTGGTGGTGTCGAGGCGGAACTCGAACACGACCGAATTGGACGGATCGGTCAGGAAGGTCCGTTCCGCCACCACGTGCAGGCGAATCATATCGTCGGGCAGGATTTCCGGCGTCACCGCCAGCTTTACGCCGACCTCCTTCTGAACCGACACCGAATCCCCGTTGCCGCCGGAAACCGCAGCGGCAAGGATTTCCGTGCCGGAAAAGAATTCCGACGTCTGCCCCGCCTGCGCCACCAGGCTCGGCTTGGCCAGGATTTGATTATTGGCATCCGCCGAATTGGCAATGTTCAACGAATAGGTTACCGCCGGAATGGAGATCATCCGCGTGATCGTCTGGGTACTTTGCGCTAGGCCGGAATTCAGATAGTCCTTGGTCTTCGTGGTGGTCAGCCCAAATCCGGCGGTGCCGGTCAGTGGGTCGCCGAACTGCAACTGCAGCCCGTTCAGCAGGTTGATTCCACGGGAATTACGCGCATCTTCCTGGGTGCCGATCAGCACCACATCCACCACCACCATACTGGAATCGGCGAAACCGCTGTCCGGCTGGGGAATGCCGACCGCGCTGGGCGCGCCCGGCGCGCCCGGCGCGTTGGGGCTGGCCTGGGCCCCGTAGGGATTGCTGTCGGAACCGTAGGGATTGGCCCCATATTGCGCGAGAAGAACCTTGGCGTCGCTGTCATAAAAGGATTGCCAGCTGTCCACCCTGCGCTCCAGCCGCTTGATAGCCCGCGTGTCCGCCGCCGCCTGACGATAAGCCGCCACGAATTCCGCCGCCCCCCCGCGCTCGTCCATCGCCGCCAGCGCCAGCGCCCGCGCCTTCAGTACGTTGGGCCGTTCCCTGGCTTCCGGGGCGACCTCCATCAGCCGCTTCAACGCCGCCTCGGCGGTCTTGGGATCGCGCGCGTAATAGGAGGCAGTCGCCAGACTGTAGAGCACCGCCGGGTCGTCGCCCCGGTGCAGCGCCACGGCGGCGAAATGGCCTTGCGCCAAGCTGTAGCGGCGCTGATCCATGTACAGAAGCCCCAACTGGTAACGCGCCGCGAGATTTCCGGGATCGAATTTCAGCGCCCGGGAATAACCCTGCTCGGCGAGATCGAACTTGCTGGAATCCCCCGCCGTGCCCATCAGGTGATAGGTCAGGCCGTTGAAAAACTGCAGATCGGAATTGGTAATGTCCAGCTTCAGCGCCAGGTTGATCAGCCGGGAGGCCTCCTCCAGCTTGCCGTCCTCCAGCGCCCGGGTGCCCGCGCGCACCAGCTCTTTGACGGCGCTCGTTTGCGCGGTCAGGCTGATCGCCGTTGGGTCGGCCTCGGCCGCCGCAGTAACCGGCCCGCCGTCGACACCCGCCGTCTGACACCCGGCAACCAGGAAGGTGGACAGCATCAATGCCGACCGAAATGACGCTTTGCGCATGAATTTTCCCCCGATTTCACTGCTCGTCTGCCGACGGAAAGACTCCATGAAGGTTGCGGAATCCAAAAATCATCTTATGGTTGAATAACAATGCTGCCCACGGTGAGGCGAAAAACCATCGGGAACCGCGGGAAAAGGGGCCGAGGCGGTGACGGGGTTGAGAAAAATCTCAACCCCGCCGCTGGTTATTGCAGACGATAAATGTCGTTCGTCTTCGTGAGCCGCCACACCTGCCCATTGCCGGCACCGATCGCTTGGGCGTCCGTGTCCTGTGAAACCGGATCCCAGTTCAGCTTCGTGCCGTTAAACACATAGACCTTGCCGTCGGAACCGACGACCTGGGCAGCGCCCGGGATATCGACCGCCACGTCGACGGCGGCGCCGGGAAGCCTGTCCCACTGCAGGTTGTTATTGTGCACGAAGATGTTGCCCTGCTCGTTCACGACCCACGGCCGGCCGTCCTGATCGATGTCGATCCGCTGGGCATTTCCCGGAACATACTGCCATCCATTACCGGCACGTTGATGGATTTTCCCATCGACGCCGATGATCCACACCCCCTTGGCGCTGGCACCGATGTCTTGCGCGGCGGGGCCCGGAACCTTCTTCCACCCGGTGCCCGACTGGGCGAAAATCATGCCCTTGCTGTTCACCACCCAGGCTTGGGTGCCGAAAACCGCAATGCGGGTCGCGGCGCCGGACAACTTGGTCCAGGTAGTAGCGGTCTTGGCGCGCTTGAAGATCTGATAGCCGCTGCCTTCCTGGGTCGTACCGATCACAAACACGGTGCCGTCGGACCCGATCGCGACATCCCGGGCCGCGCCGTCGATTTTCACCCACTTCGAAGCGCCTTGCGCAGCCGCGCCCGAGGGGCCATTCACGACGACACGCTCGCCGACCAAAGCCAGGGTCTGCGACGCATTGCCGCCCGCGGACGTTTGCTGCGTCTGCGGCATCAGCGCAGCCCAGGTCCGTGCGTTCGGCTTGTACGGTTCCTGGGTCATCAGCGCCCAGTTGCTCGCCACCTCGGTCCGCCCGTCGTCGGTCAACAGAAGGCGGGCCAAATTTACGGGTTTCTGCGCAGTTTGCAGGGCATCGTTGACGATGGCTTCCTGCTTGTTCTGATCCAGGGCAATGTCGGTTGCTATGGTCGCGAGAACCGAAGTGGCTGTCAGGATGATTAGTGGTCCGCCAAAAGCGCCAATCCCGGCGCTCGCTGAACTGGCGGCCGCCGTTGCCCCGGTCCGAGCCGCAGAAACGGCCGCTACTGTTGCCTCTCTGAATCGGTTCGGGAAAATTGCCATGGCAAATCTCGCCGTTAATTGAGCAAGCGCTGGCGATACGCCCTCGGCCGCCGTTGCCCCATAAAACGTCATGACAATGGCGGCACCCGGCGCCAGCGACATGACGTCGCCTACCAGGCCTGCCATATCCGGCGGGGCGACGCCCGTATCGTAGGCGTTCACCATATTGTTCCCGCGCGATGCGGTCAGCGCTTGCCGGCCGCGTACCCAGCTTTGCCAGACCTTTTGCATTTCCGTCGCCGCCAAAAGGCGGGACTGCTGGACGTAAACCGCCAGATAGTTCAGCAAATCCCTTTCGGGCTTGGTCTTCGCCCCATTCTTGACCAGATCGACAACGTGATCATAGACAGCCGCCTTGAGGATCGGCGAAGACTCGGGAGTCGTCCGGATCAGATCCCAGGCTTTGGTTTTCAACTCATCACTTTCGGTTTTTTTGAGGTCGCTCTCCGAGATGAACTTGGAAATGACGGCGTCGATCCGCGTGCGCTCTGTGATGACCTGGGCCGCGATCTCATGACCGCCCGGCAGATTGAACAAACCGTTCGGTGTGCGCTTGGCCGATTCCCAGCGCATGTTGGTATACTCGCAAGCCTGACTCGTCTTGACGCCACTGACCGACCGGGCCGCACCCGTGGGGCATGTCCAGCAGGTGCCCCCATCGACAAAATCGAACAGTTCTCCGGCAGGACACGACAGCGACGCCATTTTTTCCGCCGCCTTCAACTCTTCATCGCGGAAACAGGCGTTGTGCGCGGTTACCGCGGCGGCGGTGCGGCGGTATCCCGCGGGGCAGGTGTAGCAGCCGCCGTTGGGGTCGGGGAACGCGCCCTCGGCGCAAATCCGGTCGATGAATTCGGCCTTGCGCGCCGTTTCAAAAACCTTGCCGCAGGCGTCCCAGGCATCCACCGCGGACATGGTGCGGCCGAATCCGGATGGGCAAGACCAGCACTCGCCGCCATTACGGCCATCAAAGAACGACCCGCCCGGACAGGACTTTTGCCCGCTGACCCGCGTCGCGCGTTTGTAATCGGGACTGATCTGCCTGGAACAGGCCTGGGGCGTATCGACCGCGAACCCGGTTCTGTTGAAACCACTTGGGCAGGAGAAACAGGACCAGGTGCCGAGATCGAAGAAGGATCCCTTTGGGCAATTGCCAACGGCCTTGCGGGTATACGTTGACTTGGCAAAACCGCACGGCGGCAAGACCTTGTTCGTTTTAAGATCCATCGCACCGCAAATCGCATGGCCCTCGGAAAAGGCCGCCTGCGTCTGTTGCGCCGTCGCTTCGGACACGCCCGCCATGACGCCGAAAGCGGCTAGTACCAGCAGCGCTCCCCGCGCCAAGAAGGTTCTGAGCGCAGATTTAAAAGGGATGTTCATTGGCCATTCCTTAGCTGAATCATGCCTGTTCTTTCACCCTCGCCCGCACTCTGCGACGCCAACCCTCAAGGTCACGCGCGAATGCCATGGGATTTGCTCCCAGACGAGCATCGGGGATGAAGGAGATCATGGAAAAATTCGAAATGGTCCTCTGCGGGCACGCGAAAAGCGCCGCATTCGAGGTTTCCAATATCCGCCGGAAAAAATCCGACGGCTCATTCGCCCCCGCACGGAATGTGGACAGGAACTGATACAGTTAAACGTGTAATGATACGCGGCCGGACGTTTGTGACGTTTTTCGGATGCTGCGTCCGTTTCGTGGATACTGTCGCGACAATTCAAGAACTCGTGCGCACGGTCTCCGAGGGGAGTTCGCCAAATTCCTGGTAATACGCCTGAGCGAAGCGCCCCATATGCGTGAATCCCCATTTCTTTGCAATGTCAGAGATCACGCCTCCGCCCTGCCCTGAGAGCAACAGAGCCCGGATCCGTTTTAACCGCACAATGCGCAAATAGGCCATCGGAGAAGCACCGTAGGCATCCATGAACCCTCTCTGCACACCCCGAAAGCCGCATCCGGCCGCAGCTGCGATGTCAGCAAGTCCCAGTTTCTTGTCTGCATGGACGTGAATGTATTCACGCGCGCGCTTGACGTGGTATGGGACAACTGTTGCCACGGAACGACCGTTCAGAACGTCCTTGTAGCTGTTGGGCAACAGGGTCAAGCACTGGGTCAACAACATGTCTTCCATCTGTGCGGTGAGGATCGGGTTATCCAGTTCGAGCAGGGGAGCGTCCAGGGCTTCAGCGATATAGTGGATGGTCTTACGAATAATCGCTCCACCGGGCGCGGTGAAATCAATCTCGGGTTCGAATGTCAATCCCATCAGATCCACCGCGTCCCCAATCAAAGAACGGGCATGAGCTTTCAATTTTCTTTTGGACAGGGGAAGCGCAAAGACGCCAAAGCCCTCCTGACTGGCGTTGACAGGTGCCACCAAGTCGCGAATGAACCCTCTGCCCATCGAGAATTCCGTCTCCCTCCCAGCATGCCGCGCGACACCTGAGCCACTGGTAACCAGATACAGGATTAGTCCGTCCGCATTTTCCTCCGGCGATTTCACACTGATTTCAACGTCTCCGAAAGCCACATGCATTAAGCTGAGATCGCCACATTTCGCAGCCGCCACACAGACATTCAACTGCGCGTGCTTCCCCTTGACATTAAAATCATGTGGAGCGGTCAAATTGATGATGGATTCACGAACCTCATCCAGGTCCGTCGAAGATAGAACCCTGTGGTTTCGCAGATAGGTCATTGCCCCCCCATCTCCGTCGTCCGAATGGTGTGTCTTACCTAGGGTCCGGGCTCATTCAATTCCAGTAGCTGATCGCCCCTTCAACTCGCTTTGGTCGGCAGGGTGTCCCAGATGGTCAGGGCTGTTTTTCTCTAACGATTCGTTTTTTCACGATTTTTATCTTGAACGACCAGTGCCCATTTTCATCACACCCGTCCCGCCACCAACTTTCCGATGGCCCGCTTCACGCGGCCATGGCCTTCGCGAACCCGGCCACCACGCCGGGCGCGGCGGCGAGGGCGGCATCCAGGGCGGCTTGGCGTTGCCTGGGTCCAAATGCGACACCTTCCGCGCGGACGATCGTGACATCCTCGATGCCGATGAAATGGAAGATCGTCCGCAGGTATGGTTCCTGGAAATCGGCGGATGCGTTGGGCGTGGCGGGTGCGTAGAGGCCGCCGCGGGTGGAGGCGATGATGACCTTCTTGCCGCCGGCGAGGCCCTGGGGGCCGTTTTCGGTGTAGCGGAAGGTCTTGCCCGCGACGAGGATGCGATCGATCCACGCCTTGAGTTGGCTGGCGATGGTGAAATTGTACATCGGCGCGCCGATCACCACGACATCGGCGTCCAGGAATTCCTGAAGGATCGCGGCATTCCTCGCGGCCTCGCCGTCCGGCTGGGCTGTTTCGCCGGTCGGCCTCACCGATGGGAGGGCGCGGCTGTCCAGGTGCGGGATCGGATCGGCGTCAAGGTCGCGCCGGACGAGTCCCAGGTTTGGGACGGCTTCGCTGGCGGCGTCGACGATGGCGGCCGAGAGCTGGCGGCTGACCGAGGCCGTTCCGGTGATCGAGGCGTCTATGTGCAGAAGCTTCATGGTGGTCTCCATTGTCTTTCGATTGTGATATACCTATGGGTGGAACGACATCCGCGCCAGTAGGCTAAAACGAGACATATCGTTGCAATTTTGGAACAATCGTTATGCGCGACCTGAATGACCTGAACTTCTTTGTCGCCATCGTCGCGAACGGCGGCTTCTCGGCCGCATCCCGGGCGTTGGGCATCCCGAAATCGCGGATCAGCCGCCGGTTGGCGGCGCTGGAATCCCAACTCGGGGTACGGCTCGTCGAGCGCTCCACCCGGCGCTTCAATGTCACCGAGGTCGGCCAGGATGTGTACCGGCACGCCCAGGCGGCCGTTGCCGAGACGGAAGCGATCGAGGAACTGGTGGCCCGCCTGAAGGCGGACCCGCAGGGTCTGGTGCGCGTCAGCTGCCCGCTCGATGCGGAGCGCCTGTTGGCCGGGGCGCTCCCGGGGTTCCTGGAACGTTACCCGCGGCTGCGGGTCCAACTGATCGTCACCAATCGCCGCATCGACCTGATCGAGGAAGGGATCGACGTCGCCATCCGGGTCCGCGACAGGCTGGACACCGACGCCAATCTGCAGCTGAAGATCATCCGGCGCAGCGCCTCGTTGCTGGTGGCGAGTCCGGCTTTCGTGGCGGCTCGCGGACAACCCGGGGCCCCCGCGGATGTGCCCGCCTTTCCGACCATCAGCCACACCGACCGGCCGGGACCGGATCGCTGGACGCTGGTCAATGCCGCCGACGAGGAAGCCGTGGTCGTGCACGAGCCGCGGCTCTCGGCGAGCTCATTTCCGGTCCTTCGGCGGGCGGCGATAGGCGGGACCGGGATCGCGCTGCTCCCCGAATCGACCTGCCGCGAGGCGCTCGAAGAGGGACGGCTCGTGCGGGTTCTCCCCGAATGGAGCACGCGGCAGGGAATTGTCCATCTCGTCTTCACGTCGAGGCGGGGATTGCTGCCGAGCGTGCGCGCCGTCATCGACTTCGCCGCGGAGGTCCTCCGCTCGCCGGCCTGGCTGGAAGTCGGTCGTTGAGGGAGGAAGACGGTCGTTACGGAACGAGTAGCGCCTCAACTCACGCCTGGTCGGCGTAAACGTCGAGGCGGTCCCTGAGGGTGGCGAGCATCAAGTCGCGGATGGCGTCGCGGGTACCGCCGACCCAGGCGGCGGCAAGCGGCAGCTTTTTCATGCCGCTGTCGCCGTGCGCATCGAGCGGGATGTACTTCACGCCCGCCACCTTCAGCCGGGATGTCCATCGGGGCACAATGGCGACACCCAGGTTGGCCGCGACCAGGTTGACGATGGTGTGTTTCTCCTCGGCGATCTGGGCGACGCGGGCCTGGAGCCCGGCCTCGGCGAACAGCTTCATGGTCAGGTCGTGGCTGTGCGGGCGCGAGCGCCGGTCCGGGACGATCAGGGGCTGATCGGCAAGGTCCGGGATGCCCAGCCGCCGGCGCCTCGCCAGCGGGCTTTGCTCGGGGACCGCCACAACCGCCGTCTCGTGGAGAAGAAACAGGAATTCCAGCGCCTTGTCCGTATGTTCCGGCGGACGCACCAGGGCGAGATCAATGCGGCCCGACAGAAGCCGCGGCAACAGACGGATGGTCTTGTTCTCGACCAGGATCACCGCCACGTCCGGGTGGCTTTGCCGGAAATCTTGCAGGAGGAGCGGCACCAGGCCCGCCGACGCGCTGTCGATGGCCCCCAGCCGCAACGTCTTCGCCTGTTCGCGGGACCGCCCCCGGAAGCGCTTGGCCACGCCTTCGGCCTGGGCCAGCAGGGCCCGCGCCTCGTCGAGGAGAAGGGCGCCGTCCGCGGTCAGCGAGACGCTTCTCGTGGTCCGGGTCAACAGCCGGGTTCCCAGATCCTCTTCCAGCAGGCGGATGTGCCGTCCCAGCGCGGAGGGCAGCATCGACAGCCTTTGGGCGGCCCTTCCGAAATGGAGGTCTTCGGCAACGGCGACGAAACAGCGGAGCTGATGCAGGTCCATGGTGCCTCCCGGCCGAGATTGTATCAGTTTTTTGTATAATTCAGAGCGGATTAACCGAACCGCCCACACCCCCTATCCTCAAAGAAAAATAGAGGCTTCCGATCCTGCCCGTAACCGGCCGACGAGGTTCCGACCCGGTGTCGACGCGCCCGCGGAGAAGGATTCCCTGGGCGGCCGGTTTTCCATCCGGGCCTGGACGAGCCCGAGCCTTCAAAAGGAGACAGTGATGCGTGAATACAAGATCGCCGCCATTCCCGCCGACGGCATAGGCAACGAGGTCATCTCGGCCGGGCTTGAGGTGCTCGACGCGCTGGCCCGCGCGGACGGCGGATTCAAGCTCACGGTCGAGAATTTCGACTGGGGTTCGGACTACTACAAGAAGCACGGCGTCATGATGCCGGCCGACGGCCGCGAGACGCTGAAGAAGTTCGACGCCATCTACTTCGGCGCCGTCGGGGCGCCCGACGTGCCCGACCACATCACCCTGTGGGGGCTCCGCATCAACATCTGCCAGCCCTTCGATCAGTACGCCAACGTGCGTCCGACCCGCATCCTTCCCGGCATCAAGAGCCCGCTCGCCGGCATCAAGCCCGCCGACCTCGACTGGGTCATCGTGCGCGAGAATTCGGAAGGCGAGTATTCGGGCCACGGCGGGCGCTCGCATCGCGGCCTGCCCCAGGAGGTGGCCACCGAGGTCAGCATCTTCACCCGCGCCGGGGTCACCCGCATCATGCGCTTCGCCTTCAGGCTGGCCCAGTCGCGGCCGCGCAAGCTCCTGACCGTGGTCACCAAGTCGAACGCGCAGCGCAACGGCCTGGTGCTGTGGGACGAGATCGCCGCCGAAGTGGCCAAGGAATTCCCCGACGTCACCTGGGACAAGATGCTGGTCGACGCCATGACCGTGCGCATGACGCTGAAGCCCCAGACCATCGACACCGTCGTCGCCACCAACCTGCACGCCGATATCCTGTCGGACCTGGCCGCCGCGCTGGCAGGGTCGCTGGGCATCGCGCCGACGGCCAACCTCAACCCCGAGGGTCAGTTCCCGTCGATGTTCGAGCCGATTCACGGCTCGGCCTACGACATCGCGGGAAAGGGCCTCGCCAACCCGATCGCCACCTTCTGGACCGCCTGCATGATGCTCGATCACCTGGGCGAGAGGGCGGCGTCCGAAAGGCTGATGCGCGCCATCGAGCGGGTGACCGCCGATCCGGCCATGCACACCCCCGACCTTGGCGGCAAGGCGACGACGCGCATGGTCACCGATGCCGTGCTCTCCATCCTGGAGGCGGAGAAAGGACGCGCCGCGCCATCCCCCGCCTTCGCCGGCTGATACCCCGGGACACCCGTTCCCAAAAAAAAGAGTTCGGCTAAATCGCCGCGTTGAACCAAGCGACTTGCAAGGAGGCATAAGCGATGAAAAAGGCAACAGTGCTTTCCATCCTCGTCGGCGGCGCGCTCGCCGTCGTTCTTCCGACGGCGGGCCACGCACAGGCCATTAATCTCAAGCTGGGCCATGTCGCGCCCGATTCACAACCCTACGCCCAGGCGGCGGTGAAGTTCGCCGAACTGGTCAAGCAGTACACCGGCGGCGATGTCCAGATTCAGATTTTTCCGAACAGCCTGCTCGGCGACCAACGTGACCTGCTCGAGGGTCTGCAACTGGGCTCTGTCGACATCGCGTTGACCAGCTCGGCCGTCCTCGCGGGCTTCATGCCGAAGGTCCAAGTATTCGACCTGCCGTTCATGTTCAGGGATGCCGAGCACGTCTACAAGGTCGTCGATGGTCCTCTGGCCAAGGAGATCTATGCCGGGGACGAAGCGAAGAAGATGAAGGTCATCTCTACCTGGGAAAACGGATTCAGGGACATCTCCAACAATAAGCGGCCGATCAAAACGCCCGACGACATGAAGGGCATCAAGATCCGGGTCATGGAAAACAAGCTGTACATTGAGATGTTCAAGGCGTTGGGATCGGAGCCCACGCCGATGGCCCGCGGCGAGCTTTTCACCGGTCTGCAAACCGGAACCGTCGATGCCCAGGACAACCCGATCGGCCAGACCTACACCTCGCGCTTCTACGAGGTTCAGAAGTTCATCACGCTGAGCGGCCACACCTATTCGCCCGAGCCCGTCGTGTTCAGCCTGGCGACCTGGAAAAAGATTCCCGCGAACCACCAGGCGGCAATCCTCAAAGCCAGTGCCGAAGCGGCCAAGTTCAATCGCGAACTCGATGCGGCTCAGCAACAGGAATACATCAAGAAATCCGAGGAAAAGGGCATGGCCGTGACCATCCTTACGCCGCAACAGAAGAAGATGTTCCAGGACAAAATGACGCCTGTCTGGGACATGTTCGCAGACAAGATCGGCAAGGACCTGATTCAGAAGATCCAGGACACGAAATAGGCCCATGGGACCTGGAAGAGAGCAGTCTTCGGACTGCTCTCTTTCGACTGGAGACACTATGAAAATCTTCTTGGCAATCACGAACATGCTGGTCGGCTTTGCGAAGTGGTCCGCTATCACCGCCGTGGTGATCATGACCGTCATGGTCTTTCTTCAGGTCATCTTCCGCTACGTGCTCGGCGAAGCGCTGAGCTTCTCCGAGGAACTGGCGCGTTATATGTTCGTCTGGTCCGTCGCGATGGGAACGGCGCTGGCGCTCAGGCGTCATTCGCACATCGGCGTGGAAGTCTTCGTCGAGCGCCTCCCGGCTCGGTTCCACGATCCGGCCAAGATTGTAGGCAGCCTGCTCAACCTTACGTTTTTCGGCCTGCTGATCTGGTACGGCTTCGTCATGGTCGGCATGACCATGGACCAGGAGTCGGCGGCGCTTCTGTTGCCGATGGGCTACGTCTATCTGGCGATTCCGATATCGGGAATCGTCCTGTTCGTCTGCGAAATCGCCAACTTCCTCGAAAGCTATCGCGCCACCGACGTTGGCGTGGAACCGGCGGTTAGAGAGTAGAAAAATGACGATTACAATCCTGTTCGTCGCCTTCGCGATCCTGCTGGTTATGAATGTGCCGATCGCGGTCGCGCTGGGACTCGCCACCGGGCTCGCCGTTGTTTATTCGGACCTGCCCCTGACCCTGCTCGTCCAGCGCATGGTCGTAGCAAACGACTCCTTCCCGCTGATGGCCATCCCGTTCTTCATTCTGGCCGGCGCGGCCATGACCTACGGCGGAGTTTCGAAGCGGCTCGTCGCCTTCGCCGATTCCATGTTCGGCTGGATGATCGGCGGCCTCGGCATCGTCGCTAAGCTCACCGGCGTCTTCTTTTCGGCCATCTCCGGATCGTCGGCGGCGACGACGGCGGCGATCGGTACGATTCTGTTCCCGGAGATGGAAAAGCGCGGATACGACCGCCCCTTCTCCGCCGCGATCATCGCCGCCGCCGGCGAGACCGGCATCATCATCCCGCCGAGCGTTCCGCTGGTGGTGTACGGGGTGATCGCCGGCGTGTCGATCGGCGACCTGTTTCTCGGTGGCGTCACGCCCGGCCTGCTCATGGGTGTCACGCTCTGCTTCCTGATCTATTCGATCTCGAAGAAAAGGGGATACGGCGGCGAGAAGTTCAAAGGGGTGCCGAACATCTGGAAGTCGTTCGTCAGCGCCTCGTGGGGACTGGCAATGCCGGTCATCATCCTCGGCGGCATCTACGGCGGCATCTTCACTCCCACCGAGGCCGCGGTGGTCGCCGTCGCCTACGGGTTCTTCGTCGGCTTCTTCATCTATCGGGATCTCAAGCTCTCGGATCTGCCGAAGGTCTTCGAAACGGCCATCATCGGCACGGCGGTCGTCATGTTCATCATGAACGCCGCCGGGCTTTTCAGCTGGGTGATCACCCGCGAGCAGTTTCCGGCCCAGCTCGCCGCCTTTTTCGTCAGCCTGACCACGGAGCCGATCTATTTCCTGATGCTGATCAACGTGCTGCTGTTCGTGATCGGCTTCTTCATCAACGCGTCGGCGGCGATCACCATCCTGACGCCGATCCTCGTGCCGATCGTCATTCAGCTGGGCATCGACCCGGTCTTCTTCGGCGTGATCATGGCGACCAACCTGGCGATCGGGTGCCTGACACCGCCGGTCGGCGTCGACCTGTTCATTGCTTCCAGCATTTCAGGCGTCTCGATCGCCAGGATGTCGCGGGCCATCCTGCCCTTCCTCGGCTGGCTGATCGTGCTGCAGCTGGTCGTCACCTACTTCCCGTCCATCACCATGTGGTTGCCCAACGCGATGAAATAAGCACGGCAGTTTCCTCCCTGCCTCCACAAGCGGAAGCCTCAAGCCCGCGGGGTACATCCCGCGGGCTTACTTGTTTTGTGTTGAGGCCGGCCCCGCCGTCCCTTGAAGGGGGAAGGCGGCGTCTGTACCATCATGCACGAGGGGATCGCGCATAAAGCCAATCCGAAAATCCCCCGGAGGAATCCTCGTGCCGGACCGGTATTCGACGACTTATCGATCATGGACACCGCCGGTGATCATGTGCGTTGTCCTTATCGGCGTCAGTGTCGCCAATTTCCTGTTGTTCCATGCCCTTGCCGAGGCCTTCGCGGTCTTTGTCGCGGTCCTGATGCTGGCCACCGCGTGGTACACCTATCCGCATTCGCGGGACGCGTTTCCCATGTTCCTGGGGTGCGGCTATTTCTGGGTCGGCATGACCGACCTGGTGCATGCCCTGGCCTACAAGGGCATGGACATCCTTGCCGACACCTCGACCAATCCGGCGACGCAGTATTGGCTGGGGGCCCGGGCCATGGAGGCCGCCGTCCTTCTGGCGGCGCCCTGGTTTCTTGACCGTAGCCTGCGCCGCGGCCGGACGTTCATCGCCTTCGGAATCGCCTTCGCCCTGATCGTGGTGGCGGTGGCGGGCGGATGGGTTCCGGACGGCTATGTCGCCGGCGTCGGCCTGACCTCGTTCAAGATCGGCGCCGAGTACGCGATCATCGCCATGCTTCTGCTGGCCCTCGTCCATATGCATTACCGGTCCGATCGCCTGACGCGCGAGAACTTTCGCAAGATGATGGCCTCGATCGTGCTGACCATCGTGGCGGAACTGTGTTTCACGCTGTACATCGGCATTTACGGCCCGGTGAACGTCGCCGGCCATCTTTTCAAGCTGTGGTCCTTCTGGATCCTCTTCGACGCCATCATCCGCACGACGCTGGAAGAGCCCTATGCCCGCCTCGAGCAATTGGTCGACGAGCGGACATCCGAACTGAAAAAGCACGAGGGCCGCCTGCGCCTTGCCATCGAGGCGGCGGCGCTGGGCGAAGTCGACATCGACTACACGAAGGGCACCGTCGTCGCCTCACCCCGGTTCAGTGAAATCCTGGGTTTGACGGGGAGGGAACCGACGACCGTCGAGGAGGTGCACGCGCGCTACCACCCGGAAGACCGGGACCGCATCGTGCAACAGATCGACGACACCCTCGCCAGCGGGCATTCGCGGCTGAACCTGGAGTTTCGGATCGTTCGCCCCGATGGAACGGTCGCGTGGGTGGAGCTTCTCGGCGGCAGGGTGGAATACGATAACGGGGAGTCGCTGCGGTCCATCGCCATCATCCAGGACATCACCGATCGCAAGCGGGCGATCGAGGCCTTGCGCCACAGCGAGGAACGGTTCCGGCAGTTCGCCGAGAACATCCAGGCCGTGGTCTGGATCGCCGATTCGCACACCCGCCGGCTCGAGTATCTCAGCGCCCGCTACGAAAGCGTGTGCGGGGAGCCGCCGGATCGCATCCTGGCCGACATGGGCCGGTGGATCGACCTGGTCCACCCCGATGACCGCCAGCGGGTGCGGCGGGCCATGCGGCGCCTCGGCGCCCAGGAAGCCTACGAGGTGGAGTTCCGGATCATCCGGCCGCTGGACGGCGTCATCCGCTGGATCCGCGACACCGGCTTCTCGATCCCGGACGAAACGGGCGTGGTGCGCCGCTTCGCGGGCATCGCCCGGGATGTCACGCCCTGGAAGGAAGCGGGCCAGGCCTTGCGCGAAAGCGAGGAAATGTTCCACGCGCTGTTCCGATGGAGCCCCGTCGCCATCGCCATCTCGCGCATGGATGACGGCCGCGTCGTCGATGCCAACGACGCCTGGCTGACGATGATGGGCTACGAGCGCAGCCAGACGGTCGGGCGGACGGCGGAGGAACTGGGCATCCGGGCGGGATCGAGCCGGCCGGTGGATCGCCTTGCCGAGGGCGAGACTCTTGCCGGCACGCAGGAAATCGCGCGCAGGAAGGACGGCACCCCCATCATCCTGCTGTCATTCCACCAGCAGATCACTTTCAAGGGCATGCCCCACGCGGTTTCCATCGCGCTGGACATCACGGAGCGCACCGAGGCCGAACAGCGCCAGCGCGTCCTGATGCGAGAGGTCGACCACCGGGCCAAGAATGCCTTGGCGGTCGTTCAGGCGCTGGTGCGCCTGACCAGGGCCGATACGGTCGAGGCGTTCATCAAGGCCGTCCAGGGCCGTGTCGCGGCTCTGGCGCAGGCGCATTCGCTTCTGGCGAAGAACCGGTGGAACGGGGCCGATCTGCGAAGCCTGATCGAGGCGGAAATGAAGCCCTACCTCGGCGACCTCACGGCGAGATCGTGCCTGTCCGGGCCGGCGGTGAGCCTGGCCGCGGAAGCGGTCCAGCCGCTCGGCATGGTCTTTCACGAACTGGCGACGAACGCCGCGAAATACGGGGCGCTGAGCGTGCCAACAGGGACGGTCGATCTGACGTGGAGCCAAGGCGCCGATGGCGAGCTTCGGCTCGTCTGGCAGGAGGCTGGGGGCCCCCTGGTCAGGGAACCGACCCGCCGTGGGTTCGGCTCCAACATGATCGAGGCCACGGTCGTCGACCAGCTCTGCGGGGCGGTCGAATTCCTCTGGCGGGAACAGGGCATGGCCTGCCACATCACGGTCGCCGGCAGCCGCGTCGGCCAGGACAGCCGGCAGGGCGACGAGACCGGCGGCCTTTACCTCGACCGTCACCGTGCGCTTGCCGGCGCCGACGACGAACGATAGCGCTCCGGTCAGGCCGAAAAGGCAGCCTTCGATCCGGTCCGGGCCGAAAACAGGGGGCCGTCAATCTTTCCGAAGTGGCGGTTGGCGGCCAGGGCGGCCTGCGTTCGATTGCCGACGCCGAGGGTGCGATAGATGGCCTTCAGCTGGACTTTGACCGTGGCTTCCAGGATGCCCATCTGCCGGGCGATCTCCTTGTTGGTCGACCCGTCCCTCAGGGCCATCAGGATCTCGGTCTGGCGAGGCGTCAGGCCGCCCCATGTCTCGCCGGCCCGCTCCCGCGCCGACGGCGCTTCGGCGGCGTCTTCCGCGAGGGCTCCCGGATGAGCCGCGAATTCGACGGCGGGGACGCCCTTGCGCTGGGATCCCGTCGCCGCTTCTATGAATTTTTCGATCTCGAACGCCATGAATTCGATGGCGCGCGGGGCAAGCTGTTCCGCCTTCCCAGCCAACGCCCGCTGCCGCTGCTCATCGAGCTGTTCGGCATGGTACGTGATGGCGGCCTGGATGCGGGTCAGCAGTTCCTGCTCCTGGAACGGTTTTTCCAGGAAATCGAACGCCCCGCCTTTCATGGCCTGAACGGCGGTCCAGGCGTCGCCGAAGGCGGTCACGAAAATGACGGGCGCGGTGGCTCCCGCATCCGACAGGCATTTCTGCAGCGCAAGTCCGCCAAGGGCAGGCAGGCGGACGTCGATGACGGCGACCGTCGGCACGTCTTCCGCGTAGGCTTTCAGAAAACCTTCCGCCGAGCCGAACGACCTGCCACGAAGATCCACGGTTTCGACAAGTTCGCAGATGGCCTGTGCGATAATGACGTCATCGTCGACGACAAACACCTGTCCCCGAGACATTTGCCATTCCCCCCCAATTCATCTCTTGCGGCCATTGCGGCAGCAATACGATGTCTCCCCCACATAACCATCTAATATTTGGGGTTACTGTTGTCAATTGTCATGTGGTTGGTCCACCTTTCAATTGCGGCGACAGAGTCCCAACCACAACTGTGCGCGAAACAATGCTGGCGGGAAGCTGGACGATCTGATGCAAGCCGGAAACGCCGGCGAAAGGCGAAGTCGGGCCCTGGACTCCCGCCTTCGCGGGAGTGACGGGAAGGAGCGGGCGCTGCCGTTCAGCCGATGAGGGCGCCCGTGGCGTCGAAGGAAAATGGCTTGGCCTCGCCCAGCACGGCGAACCTGTCGGGGTGGGCCTCGATCTCGTCGCGGTAGGGTTCCGACATCCAGATCTTGTGCAGCTTCTTGGTGTTGACGATGCGAACGATCCGGGCCTTGGCCGGGTCGAGCCCGAGGCAGGTCTGCACCGCCACCGTGATGGCCTGCCTGTCGTCGTTGAGGATCATCGGGATGCGGGTGGCGTCGGTGTTGCGCGACGTGATGGTGTTGGTGTAGGTGGCGCCGAGGTCGATCTTGTTGAACATGCGCAGCGTGATCATGTCGGCGACGCCGAGGCCGGTGGCGTTGCCGTGCGATTCCTCGGTGATGTCGAGCAACGCCACGCGGGTGATCGGCGGCGCCACGAAGCCGGGAAGGCGCGAGGCGGCCCGCCCTGTGACGGTGGGGTCCATGCCGGTGCCGCTGATGTTCTTGCCGACCTCGTCGACGACCAGCACGTCGATGGCGCTCATCAAAAGCTTGCCCATGACGTCTTTGGCCGTGACCAAGAGTTCCTTCTCGCGGGCCACGATCTTCTCGGGCGGGATCGCCTCGATGACGGCCAGGCCGTCGTAGGCGTTCTCGACGAGCCCTAAGCCGAACACCACCGGCAATACCTTCAACTGCTCGGCCGCCGCCTTCGGCATCATCTCGGCGAAGCGCGCGAAGCCCAGGGAATGGAACACCGTGGCGCCGTGGTGCTTGCCCATGCCGATGATCATCATCTTGCAGAGCCCGCTTTCGTAGTCGCCCTTGTAGCTGGTGTGCGGCTTGATCTTGTTGACCACCACGATGCCGTCGGCGGAATGCGCGTTCTTGTCGCAATAGAGCGGGATGTCGCCCAATTTGCTCGATTCCACCACTTCCATGGAAGACAGGATCGGCACGCCGAGGGCCTCCTCGGTGAGGCCGTAGCCCCTGACCATCTCGAGCTGGCCTTCCGCCGTGCCGCCGCCGTGGCTGCCCATGGCCGGGAAGACGAACGGCTTGGCGCCCCACGCCTTGAGCTGATCGATCAGCGCCCGATAGAGCGCCACCCCGTCGGGGATGCCGCGGCTGCCCGCCGTGATGGCGATGCGCTTGCCGGCCACGTCCGGCCGTTTCGGCAGGGCGGCCAGTGTGGCGGCGAGCGCCGCCTTGACGTCGCCGACGGCATCGCTGGGGAAGCGCTGCTCGACCGGGATCATGGGCGGCAGGGGCAGGGTGTCGCCGCCCGGCAGGGCGATCTTGATGGCATCGAGAGGCATGGCTGAAGGCTCCGTTTCCTGGACGCCCCGATCATCGGCCAGCCGGCGGCGGAGGGCAAGATGGCAATGCGGGAAACCGACGCCGGCCCTCTTTCCCAGCGCAACCCCAAACCGTCGGAACCTTTCTCGCTTTTACCGATTGATCGCGCGGTTCGCCGAGGAAGCTACCCGCTGGTTCATCGGTCCATTTCAGTTCGAGGGACGCCAGATGACGCAACGCAGCGCACGCGAGATCAGACGGTTTGGCGCCGGCGTCATGGCCGGGTTCGGCGCCCTTGTTGTTTCGGTGATGGCCATCGGCTTCGGTATCGCCCACTTCGCGCCGGAGCGTATGCCGGCCCCGGCGGTCAGCCGGGTCGTTCACCTGGACGAGAAATTGCGGTTCATCCGCGAGCGGCCCGACCTCGATCCGGTGCTGCTGGCGGTCGGCTCGTCGGTGACGTGGCGCCAGATCGACGGCGAGCCCATCGAGCCGGTGGCCGGCGGCCCCGGCCGCTTCTTCAACGGCGGCACCGGGCTGTTGCAGATCCACCAGACCCGGGCGACGATGGCCTTCTACCTCGACCACTTCCCGAACGTTCGGTCGCTGCTGGTGATGGTCAGCCTGCCCGATTTCGGGGACTGCACGACCATGCCGGCCTATCTGTTCGAGATGGAGGATGCGTCGCGCTATGCCTTCCAGGATTGGCCGGCGCCCTATTTCTATCTGCGCTACGTGTCGCCGCAACGCTACCTCAGGACCGTGCTCGAGCTGCCCAAGAAACGAACCCCCTATCGCGGCGAGCTTTTCCACGATGCCTATGGATCGAGTCCGCTGCAGGTTCCCGAGGACCTTCAGCGCGGCCTGCGTTACGGCCAGCTGCCGACCGATGACGCCTGCGTCGCCGAACTGGAAGGCCTGCTGGCCGATGCCGTGGCGCGGGACGTTGAACCGATGCTGGTGTTCGCCCCGGTTCACCCGGATTACCGGGTGGAGTATCCCCGGGAAATGGCGTGGCTGGACAAAGTGGCCGCCTATGCCAAAGGCCTTGTGGAGCGGGACGGACGGGGCATCGTGATCGACCTGACCGACGACCACCCGTTCACGGACGACGACTTCTTCGACGCCTTCCACCTGCAATGGTCGGCGGTGCGCCAGCTGGCCGTCACGATCGCCGGCGCGATCCCGACGATGCCACCCGCGACCCCGGAGACGACACCGGCGCCGCGCGCGATCAGCGACGCCGGGTGATTTCCGTCATTCCCGCGCCCCTTCCCGTCACCCCCGCGCAGGCGCTAGGGGATTCACACATGTTGCAAGGCGAAGCCGAGAGCGATGGCCTTGAAGCGTTCGAGGCCGTTTCGCATGGTGATGGGGCCGGGTGGGCGGTACGAGGCATACCCGCTCCATCCGCCGAGGCGGGCGATGATCCATG
>JACZKS010000128.1 GCA_014859895.1 Rhodospirillales bacterium | reverse complement strand
TGGGGGAGGGCCGGGGAGGGGGTGTGCCGCCGGCCGCTTGCGGGCAAGGAGGCCTAGCCGCCATGCCCGACCTCTGGACCCTCGTCTTCTGCGATCCCGAGCCGCTTTCCCCCGGCGCCGCGCGGCGCGACCGGGTGCTTTATTGGCTGCTGGCCTTCCTCAAGCCCGGGTTCCGCCATGTCTTCGCCATGCGCCCGACGGGGCCCGGGGACGGCTGGCTGATCGCCAACTGGCATTCGGGGAGGCTCGACCTCATCGAGGCGCTCGATGCCGTCGACGTCGGCCCCAGGCGGTTCGCCGACTACGGCGCCTTCGTGGCGGCGATGGCGGCGGCCGGGATGGCCACCACGATCACCGTCGCGGCGGGGGAGGGCAGGACCTGGCGGGTGCGCGGCCCGGCCACCTGCGTGACGGCGGTGAAACACCTGCTGGCCATCGCGGCGCCCAGCGCCCAGACGCCGTGGGGCCTCTATCGCCACCTGACGGCCAAGGCGGCCGGGGAGGACGCGCCATGACCGCCGCCGGCGAGCGATCGAAACGCTACCGCACCCGCCTGCAACGAGGCGTCCAGGTGGTGACCGTCGAGGTCGACGGCACCCTGATCGAGGCCCTGCTGGCAAAGCGCCTGATCACGCCCGACACCGCCGCCGACCGCCAGGCCATCGCGGCGGCGCTGCGGCGCCTGGCGCTGAGCGACGGCACGGAGCGGATACGGCGGTTGTATGGGTAGGGGGGCGGGTCAGGAACTTGACAAGTCGGCAAAACAAGCCAAAATATTGGGCATGGACTGGGGGATGTTCCCGGTCGGCGGCTGGCTCTGGGATCTCCCGGGGCCTTTCGCTTTTTCAGGGGAAAATTTTCAGTCCCCAGCCGCTCACACGACCTTGAGGATTGCGCCGCAGCTTGGGCTCGATGATTTCCCATGCGCGGTTGGGCTGTTCGGGATCAAGAACGTGGCGGCCGATGGGTCGGGCGGTCAGATCGGCCAGTTGCAGGCCCGCCGAATTGGTTTTTTTGTCGGCGAACACGATCTCGAAGCCGGGCATCGCGCCCACATAGTTCGCGCCGTCGCGGATGCGCCGGAAGGCAAGCTCCAGTTTGTTGTCCTCCCGCGTGCCCCGCCGCTCGACCACGATGTGCGTCGTTCGTTCGTGTTGGCCGCGATCCCTAAGGAAGGCGTAGGCGCTCTCCATGCAGAAGGTGAGCGCCATCTCGTAGGGATTGCCGGGATGGGCGTATTGCCGGGCCAGCCGCACTTTGTGGATGGCGGCGGCCACGATGGTGAATTCGGCCTCCTCGATCAGCCGGTTGAGATCGGCCATGAAGACGGCGCGCTTGTCCTGGTTTTGCAGGAACGCGAACGGCGGCTTCTGCTTGCGGATCTCGTGCTCGTGCAGCACGACGACATCGTGGCCGAAATGGGCGAACTTGAACGCCTTCACCCGGGGCGCCACCACGTTGGCATAGTGATCCTTGCGCAAGACGCAGAAATCGAGCACGAAAACCGGATAGTCGCGGTCGATCGATTGGAGGCTGAGATCGCCGCTCTCGTCCACATAGATGGCATAGTCGCTGTAGGTCACGGCGCATCGACGGCAAACCGGCCCCTGGGCTTGCCTCCCCCTTGTGCTGTCAGCCCGCCACCCCTTTCGGTCACGGGAAGCACTCGCCACTCTACGCGGTCCTGGTTGCGGGGGGAAGGCGGCGCTCAGGCGGCGGGCCCAGGCCCTTCACCCGGCCACCCAGCCGGCCAGGAAGCCGATAAACGCGCCGACGCCCATCAGCGCGAAGGCGAACGCGGCTTCCCTGCGGACCAGTGGCGAGGTGTGCCGCAGAAGAAACATGGGCAGGCCCGTCCACTCGTTGACAGAGCGGATTTCCAGCTCTTGGACGGTGCCCGCCTTCTTGATGCCCAGCTCGATACGGTCGTCGTACTGCAGGGCGATCTCGTCTTTGGCGAGGGATTTGCTGCCGGTCGCGGCGCGCACGATGCGGATGATCGCCTTTCCCTTGCGGCCCGCCGCGTCGACGGGGGTGATGCGCAACATCGCGTTGCGCCGTGTATGCGTCCTGAGAAAATAGCCGGAAACGCGCACCACCCCGACGTCCCCGTCCATGCCCAGGGTGCCGATCGCTTCAAGCGAGCAGATTTTGAACTTCCCCCTGATCTCCATTCCGTCGCCCCGTTGACGTTTGGACCGTGTGGCCGTCTCCCGCCCATCTCGCCTCAAAATTGTTGCAAGGGTTTGCCCGACCGGCGGCTTTTTGTTTCATGTCTGTGTCAGGGCCGCCCCCCCCGGCGTCGTTCCTCATCGTCCTCCCTTGCCCGGCTGGGCGTTGAGGGCGCCCCGCGCGCAGGCGTTGCCGGGGTCCGCCTTGAGCGCGGCGCGGTAGTCGGCGAGCGCCGCGTCGCGGAAGCCGATCGCCGATTGGATATCGCCGCGATAACAAAGCGCGCCGGCGTGCGTCGGCCTAAGGCGGATCGCCGCGCTGACGTCGGGCAGGGCGTTGTAGAGCGAGCCCCGGGTCGCATAGAGGCTGGCGCGCGCCATCAAGGCTTCGAAGAAATCCGGCCGCAGCCGGATCGCCTCGCCGTAGTCGTCGACCGCGCCGAAGCTGTTGCCGCGCCGCCGCTTGGCGTAGGCGCGGTGGAAGAAGAGGTCGGCGTCCCCGGGGTCGAGGCCGATGGCGATGTCGAAGTCGCGGATGGCCAGGATCTCGCTGCCGGCATCGGTGTGGGCGCGGCCGCGGTCGGCATAGGCCTGGGCATCCCTGGGGTCGAGGCGGATCGCCATGTCGTAGTCCCGCATCGCCGGCTGCGGCCGGCCGGTCGCCCACAAGACGTTGGCGCGGCCCAGGTAGGCGCCGGCCCGGTTGGGATCGAGGCGGATCGCCGCGTCGAAATCCTCGATCGCCCGGTGCGGCTCGCCGTTGAAGGCATGGATGGCGCCGCGGATCACGAAGGCCCGGGGCATCGCGGGGTCGAGGCGGATCGCCGCGTTGGCGTCGGCCAGCGCGCGGGCGAGCAGCTCCTCGGACTCGGTGGTGACGACCAGGCCGATGTAGGCGTTGGCGCGGCCGGCCAGCGCCGGGGCGTGGCCGGGCTTCAGCCGCAGCGCCTCGTCGAAATCGGCCACCGCCAGCCGGGCATCGCCGTTTCGGATATGGATGATGCCGCGGCGGGCGAACCTCTCGGCCGACGGCGGGCCCATGCGGATCGCCTCGTCAAGGTCGGCGACGGCCTTGCCGCCCTCGCCCAGCATGGAGTAGACGGTGCCGCGCAGGACGTAGGCCTCGGCGTTGGGGCGGCCACGCGCCATCGCCGCCTCGAAGTCGGCGGCGGCGCGCGTCCCGTCGCCCTTGGCGCGATAGGCGCCGGCGCGATAGATGTAAGACCGGGCAAGGTCGAGCGTCCCCTCGTGGCCCGCGCGGATGAGCGCCGTGCACGCGCCGATGGCGCGATTGACGGTGGTGCCGCGGCGCCGGTCGCCCTCCTCGTTGAACAGCCGGCACCAATTCGCCTGGCGCTCCCGCGTCGCCATCGCCTCGGCGGCCGGG
>JACZKS010000127.1 GCA_014859895.1 Rhodospirillales bacterium | reverse complement strand
CCACCCCGTCGTCGCCGGGCCGCGCCAGGACATGACGGCGGCAGGCGTCGGGGGCGAAGCGGCTGGGTTGGCCCGGGTAACCGAAGAAGGCGACCGGCTCGGCGCCACCGACCAGGACGAGATCGGCCAGCCCCGAGAGCGCCGCCACCCCGGCTTCCGGGAAATAAGGCACGCGTTCGACAGCAGGCAACCCGGGACCGCGATCGACGCGCGGCACGAAGGTGTCGCACAAGAGCCGGCAGCCGGTGGCGGCACGGATGCGGGCGGCAGCCTTGAGCCCGGCCTCCTGCAAGGCAAAACCGCGCAATAGCAGGGCTGCCGATTTGGAGGCGCGCAAAGCCTCGGCGACGCGGCCGACGACGTCGGCATCGACGGCCGACGGGACTGGCCTCGGCCGGGGGTTGGCGGGACCGACGACGTCCTCCCACAGGGCGTCGAGCGGCAGGATGAGATGGGCGATGGCGCCACCCTGCGCGGCTTCCGCCGCATCGGCCATGTCGGCAGCGACGCGACCGGCTACATCGGCGCGGCGGATCCACGGCGACGACCAGCCGGCGATGGCGTCGAGATCGGAATTGAGCAGCGGATCGAACGGGCGGTGCCAGGTCGGCTGATCGCCGATCAGGTTGACCATCGGCGAACCGGCACGCCTGGCGTTGTGCAGGTTGGCCGAGGCGTTGGCAACACCGGCGCCGGCGTGCAGAAGGGTCATGGCCGGCCGGTTAGCCATGCGCGCGTAGCCGTCGGCGGCGCCGGTGCAGCCACCCTCGAACAGGCAGAGGATGCCGCGCATGCCAGGTACAGCGTCCAAGGCCGACACCATCGGCATCTCGGAAGTGCCGGCGTTGGCGAAGCAGACGTCAATACCGGCCGCCACGGCGGTCTTGAACAGGCTTTCAGCGCAATCCATCGAGCTCATCTCCCCTTCGCGGATTTCCCCTTTGATAGCCGCTTCTACCCGTCCGAGGGGAGAAAAATCTTCACGACGGCTGTTCCGCTGCCGTCCCGACAAGGGGGTGTTGCGGCATCTCTCCCCCTGCTATGGTCGGGCCGAAAGGGCGAACAATGAACAACAATCGCCGGCCGGAAACGTCCTCTTTTCTCGCCCCTGCATACCGTCCCTGGGCGGTATGGAGTGTCGGCGCCCTTTTCTTCTGCTACGCCTTCTTCCAGCGGATGGTGCCCAGCGTCACGGTTGCCGACATCATGCGCGATTTCGGCGTCGGCGGTGCCGTCCTCGGCAATCTTGCCGCCTTCTATTTCTACGCCTACGCCGGTTTGCAGATCCCGGTCGGCGTCACCATCGACCGTTTCGGGCCGCGCCGGGTACTGGCCGCCGCCGCCGTCCTCTCCGGAATCGGCAGCCTGATATTCGCGCTGGCTCCCACCATCGACGTCGCCTACATGGGGCGGCTGCTGGTCGGCGCCGGGGCCGGCTTCGCCCTGATCGGCACCTTGAAGCTGTGCGCCGTGTGGTTCCCGCCCGAACGGTTCGCGCTGGTCACCGGGCTCACCACCATGTTGGGAGCCTTCGGGGCCATCAACGGCCAGGCTCCTCTGGCCGCCGCCATCGAGGCCGTCGGCTGGCGGACCACCATGGTTGTTGCCGCCCTCGTCGCGGTGGCCATCGGCGGCCTGATCTGGGCAGTGGCGCGAGACCACCGCGACGACGCGCCGCTCCCCACCAACGCTCTTGATGTCCGTCCGTCCGTGTTCAGAGGGATCGGCGGTCTTCTGGCGACGCCGGCCAACTGGGTACTGCCGCTGATCATGGGCTCGATGGCGGTCCCCATGCTGGCCTTCGCCGGTCTGTGGGGGGTGCCGTTCATGATGGAGGCCTACGGGCTGGAACGGCCGGCCGCCGCGGCGATGACCTCGATCTTCCTGATCGGCCATGCCATCGGCTCGGTCCTCATGGGCTGGTTCTCCGACCGCATCCGCCGGCGCAAGCCGCCGATGGTCATCGGCACCGTCATCACCACCTGCGCCACCGCCGCCCTCATCTTCCTGCCCGGCCTGCCGTTGCTGGCAGCCCAAGCGCTGCTGCTGATCGGCGGCATCGCCTCGGGGGCCACCCCGGTCGGCTTCGCCTTCACCCGAGAGCACAACCGGGCCGAACGGGCGGCCACCGCCATGGGCCTCGTCAACCTGCTGAACATGGGCATCGCCGCCCTCTTCCAGCCGCTGCTGGGCTGGCTGCTCGATCTCAACTGGGACGGCCGGCTGATCGAAGGCGCCCGCATCTATTCAGTCGCCACCTTCCGCACCGCCTTCCTCAGCATGGTCGTGCTGGGCGGAATCGGCATCGTCGCCGCGCTGCTGGTGCGCGAAACCCACTGCCGGCCGCTGGAGGATCGCCACGGCCGGCCCCGCCTAGCCTAGGCCGCCACCTTAGCCTCGTTCCACAAGGCGGCGAACACATCGAGCGCGCCATCCACATCGGCGCGCGCGATCTGGCGGTGCGTCACCATCCGCATATGAGGCGTGTCGTTGCCGCGGGCGCGGATGCCGTGACGCTCGAAGCCGGCGGCGAACCACGCGGACGAACGGCCCGACTTGGCCAGGTTCAGCATGACGATGTTGGTCTCGACGTTGGCGGGATCGACGATGCCGGGGTGGACGGCATGGAGCCCTTGGGCCAGCCGCCGGGCGTTGGCGTGATCCTCGGCCAGGCGATCGACCATCTGCTCCAGGGCGACGATGCCGGCCGCCGCCAGGATGCCCGATTGGCGGAGCGTGCCGCCGATCATCCGGCGCAGCAGGCGGGCCCGTTCGATGACGGCCGCCGGCCCACACAGGACCGAGCCGACCGGCGCGCTCAACCCCTTCGACAGGCAGAAGCCGACGGTGTCGGCGTATTGCGCGATCTCGCGGGCCGGCACCCCCAAGGCGACGGCCGCGTTGAAGATGCGGGCACCGTCCATGTGAACGGGAATGCCGAACTCTTCGCCGATGCCATGGACCGCCGCCAGGTGATCCAGCGGCAGCGCATGGCCGCCAGAGAAGTTGTGGGTGGTCTCGACCTCGATCAGTGCGGTCGGCAGTGTACCCAGCGCCAGCTTGGGGTGGATTTCGGCCCGCAGGATGTCCAGGTCCATCGTCCCGCGCTCGCCGGGAATGGCCGTGGAAAACAGCCCCGCCAGGGTACCCAGGCCGCCCATCTCGGCGCGCAGGATGTGGGAAAGCTGATGGGCCAGCACGATGCCCCGCTCGGGCGCCACCGCCAGCAGGGCCACCAGGTTGGACGCCGTGCCGCTGACCACGAACAGCCCGGCCTCTTTGCCCAGCATGGCCGCGGCCATCTCTTCCAGGCGCCGCGTCGTCGGATCGCGCCCCAGGCCGTCGTCGTCCACCTCGGCCCGCGCCATGGCCTCGCGCATGGCCTCCGTCGGCTGGGTTACCGTATCGCTGCGCAAGTCGATCAGGGCCATACTGTCCTCCCTTGGGTCGCGTTCGGGGAGAACATACGCCGCCCTGGCGGCGGCCGCCAACGGCTTTCACCGGGAATTCACACCCGGCCGCCGTCGATGACGAAATCCTGCGCCGTGCACATCCGGCTGTCGTCGGCGGCCAGGAACAGCACCAGGCGCGCCACGTCGGCGGGATAGATCTTTTCCTTCAGGCACTGCTCGGCCATCAGTGCGCGCTCTCCCGCCTCGTCCAGCCAGAGGGCGATCTGGCGCTCGGTCATGATCCACCCCGGCAGCACCGTATTGACCCGTATGCCGTCGGCACCGAAGTCGCGGGCCAACGCACGGGTCAGGCCGCAAACGGCGGCCTTGGCGGCGCTGTAGACAGGCAACCCGCCCATGCCAAGCTTCCAGACGATGGAGCCCATGTTGACGATGGCGCCGCCACCCGCCCCCTTCATCTGCGGATGTACGGCCTGGGCAGCGAAGAACTGGTGGCGCAGGTTGACGTTCATGCGGTCGTCCCAGTAGGCGGGGGTGACGTCGGCCATAGCGTGGCGATCGTCATTGCCGGCATTGTTGACCAGGACCTGGATGGGGCCAAGCTCGCGGCCAGTCCGAACGATCGCCTCTTGCAGCGCCTCGACGTCGCGCAAATCGCAGGTCATGGCAAGCGGCGGCGGCAGCCCCGTCCCGACGAGGCGCGCCGCCAACTCCTGTCCGGCCTCGACGGCCAAGTCGACGAAGGCGACACGAGCCCCCTGTAGGGCGAAATGCTCGACCACGCTGGCCCCTATGCCGGAGGCGCCGCCGGTGATGAACACGACCCTATCCCGCAGGCTGGGATAGGACGCAAAAGCGCTCATTCAATGGAACCCCTTCAGATCTTCCTCGGTCCCCTCCTCGGGAAGCTTGCCCAGGATGATCATGCCCAGCACCTGGTCCTTGGTCACCTCGCTGGTGCGCCGGGTGCCGATCTGGCGGCCGTTCTTCATGACCATCACCCGATCGGCGAGATCGAAGACGTCATGGATGTCGTGGCTGATCAGGAAAATGCCGATGCCCTCGCTTTTCAGCTGCTTGATGAGGCCGGCCACCATCCTCGTCTCCTGAGGTCCCAAGGCGGCGGTCGGTTCGTCCATGATCAGGATCTTGGCGTCGAAATAGATGGCCCGCGCAATGGCCACCGACTGGCGCTGGCCGCCCGACATGGTCTTTACCGGGGAAACGATATTGGTGAAATTGGGGTTGAGCCGCTGGATCACCTTGCGCGCCTCGGACTCCATGGCGTCGTCGTTGAGGGTACCGAACGCCGTCAGGATCTCACGGCCGAGGAACAGGTTGGCCGGGGCGTTCAGGTTGTCGGCCAGCGCCAGGGTCTGGTAGATGGTCTCGATGCCAAGCGCGCGGGCTTCGCGCGGGTTGGCGATGGTGACCTTTTTGCCGGCGATATGGATCTCGCCGTCATCCAGGGGGTTGGCGCCGGACAGCACCTTCATCAGCACCGACTTGCCGGCGCCGTTGTGGCCCAGTACCCCCACCACCTCGCCGGGATAGAGATCGACGCAGACGCCGTTGACGGCGTGCACGCCGCCGAACCGCTTGTGGATGTTGCGCATCTCGACCAGGGGAACATCGTTCATGGCCTGCTCCTCTCAGCGTCGATTCTTGTTGTAAACGGAGTCGAACCAGACGGCGGCAATCAGCACCAGACCGATGGTCACCTGGCGCATGGCGCTGGAAACGCCCAGCAGCACCATGCCGTTCTCCAGGCTCTGCATAATGACGGCGCCCAGGATCGCTCCCGTGATGGTGCCGATGCCGCCGGCCAGCGAGGTGCCGCCGATGACGGCGGCGGCAATCACGCTGAGCTCGGCCATAAGCCCCATGGAATTGGCCCCCGCGTTGAGTCGTGCCGTGGTGACGACGGCGGCGATGCCGCACAGCACGCCCATGACGATGAAGACCATCAGCGTATTTTTCTTGACGTCGATGCCCGACAGTTCGGCGGCCTCGGGATTGCCGCCCATGGCGAAGACATAGCGCCCGAATCGGGTGATCCGCGCCATCAGCGCCATGGCGATGACGACGACGATCAGAATCAGCACCGGCACCGGAATGCCGCGCGGAGTGTCGGTACGCGGCAACGTATAAGCGTTCATCACCATGACAAAGCCAATGACCAGCGCCGAGCCGACGACGATCAACCCGACCTCGGCCCACATTGGCTTGACGCCAAAACCGAAGCGCTGGCGGCGGATGCGCGCGTACACGCTGCCGCCGATCAGGGCGATAATGGCGAGCCCCCCCAGAATCCAGCTCCAGGTGGCCCCGATGGATCCGTCGATGCCGCCCCCCAGCATCTGATAGTCGGGGTCCATGGGGGCGATGGTGCGCCCCTCGGTGACCAGCCAGGCGCCGCCGCGGAACATCAGCAGGCCGGCCAGGGTGACGACGAAGGCGGGCACGCCGCGATAGGCGACCCAGTACCCCTGCCAGGCGCCGAGCAGGGCGCCGCATGCCAGCCCGATGACGACGGTCAGCGGCCAGTTCCAGGCGGCGCCCAGGGGAAACACCTCGACCTGAAACCAGGCGATGACCATGCCGGTGAAGCCCAGCAGCGAACCCACCGACAGGTCGATGTGGCGGGCCACGATGACCAGCACCATGCCGGTCGCCATGATGCCGACGACGGTGCTCTGGACGGTCAGGTTGAAGAGGTTGCGCGGGGTAAGGAAGATGCCGTCCGTCATGATGGTGAAGACCAGCCAAATGAAGAACAGGGCCCCCATCATGGCCAGCATGCGGGTGTCGAGTTTGGTCACCTGGATGAAGCGGCGGAAGAGGTTCGCCTCGGTCTCGGCGGTCTGTGTCTGGTCAGGCATCATCGCCCCCCGAAAAGGTGATGCACCAAAAGGAAGACGGAGGGTGCCGGACCTTGCGGCCCGGCACGCTCCACCCGAGAAGATCGATCACTTGCAGGCCGCGGGCACGTCCTTGGTGACGCCCTGGCACACGACTTCCTTTTTGACCCAACCCGCCTTGATGACGACGTCGAGGTTGTCCTTGCGGATCGGCACTGGCTTCAGCAGCACGGCGTCCATCGGCACTTTCTTCGGACCGTCCTTGAAAGTGATCACCCCCTGGATCTCGGACGGCTTCTTGCCCTTGGCCAATTCGATGGCGATGGTGGCCGCCGCCTTGCCCAGGTCGCGGGCGTCTTTCCAGACGCTGACCGTCTGCAGGCCCCTGGCGACGCGGTTCAGTGCCGCGAAGTCGCCGTCCTGGCCGGACACCGGAATGCCCGCCATGCCCTGGGCGCTCAGCGCGGCAACGACGCCGCCGGCGGTGCCGTCGTTGGAGGCGACCACGGCGTCGACCTTGTTGTTGTTGGCGGTCAGGATCTGCTCCATGTTGGATTGCGCCACCTCGGGCTTCCAGCCGTCGGTGTACTGCTCGCCCACGACCTTGATGTCGCCCTTGTCGATGGCAGGCTTCAACACCTCAAGCTGGCCGGCGTGCAGAAAGTCGGCGTTGGGGTCGGCGGCATAACCCTTGATGAACACGTAGTTGCCTTTGGGTTGCACCTTGAAGACTTCGCGCGCCTGCATGCGTCCGACCTCCTTATTGTCGAAGGTCAGGTAGAAGACACCCTTCTGCTCGATCAGGCGGTCGTACCCGACCACCGGGATACCCTCGGCCGCGGCCTTGGCGACGCCGGGCAACACGGCGTCGGAGTCCCAGGCCAGCACGATCAGGGCATTGGCGCCACGGGTGATCAAGCTTTCGATGTCGGCGATCTGCTTTTCGCTGGAACTTTGGGCGTCGGCACTGACGTATTTGGCGCCCATCTGCTCGATAACCGACTTCATCGCCGCCTCGTCGGTTTTCCAACGCTCCTCCTGGAAGTTGGACCAACTGACTCCGACGACGAGGTCAGCGGCCATGGCGGGCCCGCCCACGGCAAGACCGACTCCAAGACCGAGCAATCCTACGGCGTAACATCCTCTCGATAACAACGACGACATGATACCTCTCCTTATATTATACGTGAGGGGCACGTTTTTCGTGCTTTAGTGGCATATTACCTGGACTTCGCCGGTTTTTCCACCGGCCGCATTCCAAGGGCAGGGGCCTCCTTCACCCGAAAGAGTTGACCAGATTTTCCAGAACTTCCTGCCGGCCCGAGCGGGGCTTGGGCTCGACGGCGCCGGCGAGAACGTGTTCGGAAAGTTGGGCCAGCGACGCGTCGCCGGCGACGATCCGCCGGCCCAGAGAGCCGTTCCAGCCGTCGTAGCGCTCTTCCACCGCCGCCGTCAGCCGGCCGTCCTCGATCATGTCGGCGGCGATCAGCAGCGCCCTTGCGCAAGTGTCCATGCCGCCGATGTGGGCGTAAAACAGGTCTTCCGGGTCGATCGACTGGCGGCGGATCTTGGCGTCGAAGTTAAGGCCGCCGGTGGTGAGGCCGCCCGCCTTGAGGATCACGTAAAGGGCAAGCGCGACCGCGCGGACGTCGTTCGGAAACTGGTCGGTGTCCCAGCCGCTCTGCGGGTCGCCGCGATTGATGTCGACGCTGCCCAGGATGCCGTTGGCCGCCGCGTAGGCCAGTTCGTGCTCGAAGGCATGACCGGCGAGCGTCGCGTGATTGACCTCGATGTTGAGCTTGATCTCCTTCTCCAGGCCGTACTTCTGAAGAAAGGCGTACACGGCGGCGGAATCAAAATCGTACTGGTGCTTGGTCGGCTCCTGGGGCTTGGGCTCGATCAGGATGGTCCCCGCGAAGCCGAGGCGGTGTTTGTGCTCGACCACGAGCGTCATGAAGCGGCCCAGCTGATCGAGTTCGCGTTTCATGTCGGTATTGAGCAGCGTCTCGTAACCCTCGCGGCCGCCCCACAGCACGTAGTTGACACCACCCAGCCGGTGCGTCGCCTCCAGCGCCGCCTTCACCTGCCCGGCCGCATAGGCGAATACCTCGGGATCGGGATTGGTGGCGGCGCCGGCCATGTAGCGCGGGTGGCTGAACAGGTTGGCGGTGCCCCACAGCAGCTTGATGCCGGTTTTCTCCATGGCGGCCGCCGCGCCATCGACGAGGCGTTCGAGGTTGGCATTGCTTTCGGCCAGCGTCGCCCCTTCCGGCGCCAGATCGCGGTCATGAAAGCAGAAAAAGGGCACACCCATCTTGCCCAGGAACTCGAAGGCGACGGCGAGCTTGCGCTCTGCCAGGATCAGCGGGTCGCCATCCCCCATCCAGGGCCTAGCCAGCGTTGGAGCGCCGAACATGTCCTGTCCGTCGGCGCAGAAGCTGTGCCAATAGCAGACGGCGAACCGCAGGTGATCCTCCATCCGCCTGCCCAGCACCCGGCGCTCCGGATCGTACCAGCGGAAGGCCAGCGGATTGGTCGTCTGAGGTCCCTCGTAGACGATCTTGCCGACCGTCGAAAAATAAGGTGCCACGGCCCAGTCCCCCTTTTTCCGCGCGTTGGCGGCATTGGCATCGTTGGCATCATCATGAGGCATTTTGCCGTCAGCCGAATGCCTCAAAATGATGTTTTTTCCTTGGGCAGATGTCAACATCGTTTTTCGCCTCGCCCCCCTCACCTTTCTCAACTTTCTGGTTAAAACGCCAGAAGTTCGGGATTATTAACGGGGAAACGTCGATTCATTGTCGCTCGTTCTTGCGTCAAAAAATGATGTTTTTAACATCATTTTGATTGTTTACGCGTTGCCAGAAAGCACCAACAGGCATAGGATTGATCCCCCAAGAAGCGGGCCTTCCGCCTTGACAGGAGAAGGATCTTCGCTGTTGATCACGAGGCTTTCAGAGAGGCGACGCGGGGGGAACCATGCCGGCACGCTCGGGGCCGCGGAGAGACGCAAAGTGAGACGGACCCGCGTGCGGCTGGCCGATGTCGCCCGCGAAGCCGGCGTCAGCCTCGCCACCGTGGACAGGGTGGTGAACGAACGCCCCGGCGTGCGCCGGCGTACCGCCGACCACATCTGGGACACCATTCAGCGCCTCGAGTCGGCGCCGCTGCCAGGGCTGCCGGCGGCGAGCCGGTGTCCGCTTCACTTCGACGTCGTCCTGCCGGCCGGCCCCAACACCTTCATGCAGAATCTCGACAATCAGGTGGTGGCCCTCGGCCGCGAGTTGGCCAGTGAGGACGTCACCGTGACCTGCCACCGCATCGAGGGGTTCAATCCGGCCGTTCTCGCCACCACCATTCGTGAACTCGGCGAGACTTCGAACGGCTTGGCCATCGCCGCCCTGGAAAACCCCGTCGTGCGCGAGGCGGTCAACCTGCTGGCCGAGCGCGGCATCCCGGTCGTCACCCTGGTGTGCGACCTGTCCAACGCCCGCACGGTGGGCTACGTGGGTCTGGACAACCGGGCCGCCGGGCGCACCGCCGGCTATCTGATGGGGCGCTTCGCCGGCGGCCGGACCGGGCCGGTGGCGCTGATCGCCGGCAGCATCGGGCTCAGCTATCGCGACCACCAGGAACGCGAACTGGGCTTCCGCGACGCGCTCTACGAACACTTCGGCAACCTCACGATCGCCGACCGCTTCGAGGACCTGGACGACTTCCAGAAGGGCCACGAGCAGACCAACATCATCCTCGACCGCTTTCCCGACCTGCTCGGCATCTACAACATCGGCGGCGGCACACGCGGCATCGCCGCCGCCCTCAAGGAACGCGGCGTCGCCGGACGCGTCATCTTCATTGGCCACGACATCACCCGCTTCACCCGCCAGTTCCTGATCGAGGGCGTCATGGACGCGGTGATCAACCAGGACGTCACCCACGAGGTGACGGCGGCGCTGCAGCATCTGCTGGCCTTCCATGGCCGGCCGCTGCCCTCGCCACGCCTGGGTCAGCCGCGCATCGAGATCTTCGTGCGCGAAAACATGCCGTAAGGCGTTCCCAAAATAGAAAGGGCCGGCACCGCCCGAGGCGGTGCCGGCCCCTGTTCGTACGCGATTGGACTCAGGCGACGGTGTGGTTGGCCAGCATCTCGAGCGCCTTGACCATGGCCGAATGATCCCACGCCGAGCCGCCGTTGGCGGCGCAGGCGTTGAACAGTTCCTGCGCCGTCGCCGTGTTGGGCAACGACACGCCC
>JACZKS010000126.1 GCA_014859895.1 Rhodospirillales bacterium | reverse complement strand
CTCCCCCGCCAGCATCCGCCGTAGCGCCGCCAGCTTGAACTCCCGGCTAAACCGCCTGGGACTTTCCTCTGCCATCAGTTCCCCCTCTACAAGGAGAACTGTCCCCTATTCCTCTGTCCCAGGCTAGGGGGGCACTCCACTAAATTCCGGTGCCCTTGGTCCCAAGCTGGAAATGCCGGATCGGGAATTTAGTGCACTGTCACCGCAGGGCGTCGGCGGCGTGGCCGTGCGATGTTCGATTTGGCGATCGACAGTAAGCTTCGCGGATGCGATGTCGTCAAAATCAAAATCGGCGAGCAGCAAGTATTGTGCGTGGCTTCCAGCGAGTTTTGGGCTCGACGGCACTACCGGCTGTCACTAGGCTCCAAATCCGAGAGAAGCAAGCATGCTGCGCTGATGAATTTCGGCCGTTGTGCAGATCGTGGGTTTGTACGGGAAGTGACGCCATTTCGTCCGATCAGTGTTTTCTATTCATTGGCGCGCTTTCAGAGCGTGGCAAAGGCGGCTGCCGAGCTTGGGGTCACGCCGTCGGCGGTCAGCCAACAGGTCCGCGTGCTCGAAAAGCAACTCGGCGCGACCCTGGTGACCAAAAAGGGCCGGCAGATCCGCCTCACCGAAACCGGCGAGCGGTTTTTCGAAATGATCGCGAGCGACATCGAGCACATCGTCGACGCGACCCAACAGATCAGCGGCGCCCGGAAGGCCACCCTGCTGACGATCCGCGCGACGCCCAGTATCTCGACGAAATGGCTTCTGCCGCGTATGCCGCGGTTCGCCAATGAGAACCCCATGCTGGACATCCGGCTGGACGGGACGAACGAACCCACCGATTTCAGCCGCGACGACGTTGACGTCGAAATCCGCCATGGCACGGGAGAATGGCCGGGGCTCTTCATTCATCCGTTGACCGACGAATACTTCCTTCCCGTCTGCTCTCCGCAGTACGCCGCGCCGTTCAGCATGAGGCCGGAAGAGATCACCGGAAAATGCCTGATCCATTCCGTCAAATCCCAGGTTCAATGGAAGCGGTGGTTCGCCCAACAGAACATCCCCTCCGAAGGGGGCTGGCGGAAGATCTATTTCGATCGGTCGCACATGGCGGTCGACGCCGCGGTGGTCGGAATGGGGATTGCGCTCGAAAGCATGTTGATGATGGAAAAGGAGCTGAAGGAAGGCCTTCTGATCACGCCGGTCATCGACCCGCCGCGAATGACGCTCAAGACCCAGTGGCTCGTCTGCCCGCACCACCACCTTCGCCGGAGCAAGGTGAAGAGGTTCATCGACTGGGTCACGCGCGAGGCCGAGAACTGGCACGAATCCATCACGCAAAAAATTTAAGTTTTTCTACATAATTAAGAAAAAAATATTAATTGTTCTTCACATTCATGAATGCTAACCATAATGGAAAGCGCAAGTCGCCGAATGAAGCGTCGCGCTTATGACTCAGGGAAGTAATCGAGAAGGAGACGGAGCGACGATGCGAGCCTTGCTCATGAGGGCCTAGGGCGGCGAACGGCGGGAACATTCCCGCGCCGCGGGCATTCGCTCAACCTCGGAGAACGTTATCGATTCAAATCACGATCGGAGTCCCTGGCGGGATTTCGAAACGGAGGAGTTTTGTCCATGAACTTATCGACCATGCTTGCCAAACGCCGCGCAGACGGCCGCCCTGTACGCGTCGGAGTGATCGGCGCCGGAAAGTTCGGTTCCATGATGCTGGCGCAGGCCAAATGCATTCCGGGCTACCACGTTGTCGGCGTGGCGGACCTCAACGTGGGCAAGGCCAGGGAATCCCTGGAACGTGTGGGCTGGGCGGCCGAACAGTATGGCGCGAAATCCCTGGGCGAAGCCTACCGGAAGGGCACCACGTGCATCATCGACGATGCCGGCCAACTGGCCGCGTTCGAAGGAATCGACTGCCTGATCGAGGCGACGGGTCATCCGATAGCCGGGGTACGCCATGCCCTGGCCGCCATCGAGCATGGCAAGCACATGGTGATGGTGAACGTCGAGGCCGACGTCATGTGCGGGCCTCTGCTGGCGGAAAAGGCCCGGGCCAAGGGGCTCGTCTATTCAATGGCCTACGGCGACCAGCCCGCGTTCATCTGCGAACTGGTCGACTGGGTCCGCTCCTGCGGGTTTGACCTGACGGCGGCCGGCAAGGGCATGAACTTCGAGCCGCGCTATCGCTATTCGACGCCCGATACGGTCTGGGGCTTCTTCGGGTGGACCGACGAGGAGGTCGCCGCCGGCGACTTCAACGCGAAGATGTACAATTCCTTCACCGACGGTACCAAGGCCGCGATCGAAATGGCGGCGGTGGCCAACGCCACCGGGCTGGATTGTCCGGACGATGGCTTGGCCTTCCTTCCGTCGGGCCTTCACGACTTGGCCAACGTCTTCAAGCCGGCCGCCGACGGAGGACGCCTGGCGCGCAGCGGCCTGATCGACATCGCCGCCAGCCAGGAACCCGACGGCCGGGAAGTTCTGAACAACATCCGCTTCGGCATGTTTGTGACCTTCAAGGCGCCCGACGAGTACACGCGCGCCTGCTTCAAGCAATACGGGCTGCTGACCGACAAGTCGGGATGGTACGCGTCGATGTGGCGGCCGTTCCACATGATCGGCCTGGAAACCAGCGTCAGCGTGCTGTCCGCCGTCCTGCGCGGCGAGCCCACCGGGTCGTCGAAGGAATTCCGTGCCGACGCGGCGGCGACCGCCAAGAGCGACCTGAAGGCCGGAGACGTCTTGGACGGCGAAGGTGGTTTCGCGGTCTGGGCCAATGCCATTCCGGCCTCCAAGAGCGCGGCACTCGACGCCCTGCCGATCGGGCTGGCCCACAACGTCAAACTGAAGAAACCCGTGGCGCGGGACACGGTCGTGCGCTTTTCCGACGTGGAGCTCGTCAACGACCTCGACGTGGTCGAGTTCCGCAAGGAGTACACGCGCTCGATGGCGCCGCCCCCATACGTGAAGGCTTGATCCGTGGACATTGAGAAAGGCGGCAACGGCGACATGGCTGGCGAGATCAAACGAATCGGCTTCATCGGGACCGGAATCATGGGCGCGCCCATGGCCCGGAATCTCGCCCGCGCCGGCTTTTTGGTGGCTGCGTTTGACCAGGACGCCACGAAGGTCGAGCGCCTGGGGCCGCACGGCGTCAAGCCGTGCGGTTCCGGCGCCGACGCCGCGACGGACAAGGATGCGGTCGTCGTCATGTTGAATACCGGGCCGGTCTGCGATGACGTCCTGTTGCGGGAAGGCACCGGCGCCCTTTGGGCCATGCGGCCCGGCAGCCTTCTGATCGTCATGAGCTCCATCGCGGTCAAGACGGCCAAGGAGCAGGCGCGCCGCGCCGGAGAAGTGGGCGTCCGCTACCTCGACGCGCCGGTTTCCGGCGGCGAAGTGGGCGCCAAGGACGGCACGCTATCGATCATGGTCGGCGGAAAGGAAGCGGACGTGGCGAGCGCCCGGCCTGTGTTCGATGCGCTCGGCCGTCCGGTCCACATCGGCCCCACCGGGACCGGACAACTGACCAAGTTGGCCAATCAGCTCACCGTCGCCAGCACCATCGTCGCGGTGGCCGAGACGCTTCTTCTTGCCGAACGCGGCGGCGCTGACCTGGCGCGAGTGCGCGAGGCGCTGCTCGGCGGCTTCGCCAGGTCGAGAATCCTCGAACTTCAGGGCTTGAGGATGATCGAGGAAGATTTCAAGCCGGGCGGGACGGCGACCCATCAGATCAAGGATACGGCCGCCGCCCTCGAACTCGCCGAAGATCTCGGCATCCGCCTGCCGATGCTGGAGTTGGCCGACCGGCTTTTCACCGACCTCGTCGCCAACGGCGACGGGGAACTCGACCACAGCGCGATCATTCGCGAACTTCGACGCCGGAACGCGCTTCCGGTGACCTGACACCCGTTGTCGCCGGTCCCCGACAAGTAAGGACGGGGATTGAGGCACCGTTTTCTTTGCTTACACTGCGATGAGGAGGACTGTGATGACATCTCTCAGAGACAAGACCATCAGCCGTCGCGATTTGATGAAATACGGCGCGATTTCGGCCACCGTCGTCATCGGCGTGCCGGCGATCATCGGAAAGGCGGAAGCCGCGACCAACCTTCGGATCGCCATTCCCGACCCGGCAGGCTCTTCCGTCGGTCGGGCCGCCTCGCAGTTTGCCAAGTTTGTCAGCGAAGGAACAAACGGAGACGTGACGCTGCAGGTCTTCCCCGACGGCATCCTTTTTGGCAAGGACCAGAACGCGGCAATCAACCAGCTGGGCGGCGGCGCCCTGGATGCGTTGATTTTGGCGAGCAGCGTTTATGCCTCCTTCGAGCCGCGCATGAACGCCATCAGCCTGCCCTATCTGTTCAAGGACTACGGTCAATTGCAGGGCTACCTCGGCGGCAAGCCGGGCATGACCCTGCTCGAGTCGCTGGGCCGCCTGGACGTCGTGGGGTTGGGTATCTTTCTCCGCACCTTCCGCAACGTCACGACCCGCGAAACGGCGATTACCAAGGCGACCGACTTCAAGGGCATCACTCTGCGGACGCCAAACAATCCGCTCTGGGTGCGGCTGTTCCAGGCGTTGGGCGCCAATCCGACCCCGATGGCCTTCTCGGAGGTCTACAGCGCACTGCAACTCAAGGTGATCGACGGACAGGAAAACCCCGTCGAGGTGCCCTACAACAACAAGTTCTACGAGGTGCAGAAACATCTGAACATGACGCAGCATCTGGCCGACTCGTTCCTTCTGGCCATGTCCAAGGCGGCCTGGAACAAGATTCCGGCCAAGCACCACGAGGCCGTTCGCGCCGCGGCCCAGAAGATGGTAAGCCAGCACGACAACGAAGAGATCGCCGAGGAAGCCGAGATCGTTGAAAAGCTCAAAGGACTCGGCATGCAGATCAACAAGTTCGCGCCGGGCGAACTGGAGAAGACCCAAGAGATCGCCCGCACCGTTTATCCCGAGTTTGAAGGCAAGATCGGTGCGGAGTTCATGAAGACCAGCATGGATTTCCTGAAAGGCTGATAGAACCGGGGGCGTCGTCCAGATGGCAATGGCATGAAAGTTCTCGACCGGTACATTTGGAAGGCCGTGGACGGCGCAATCTTTTGCGCCGTCTTCGGCATGGTCGTCCTGATCGCCACACAGGTGGCGACGCGGATGATCGGCCATTCGGCCCCGTGGACCGAAGAGCTATCGCGCTTTCTGTTCATCTGGACGACGTTCCTCGGCATGGCGACAGGATTTCGCCACGGCAATCACCCTTCGATGGAGCTTCTCCTCGCATATTTCCCGGATGCCGTGGTTCGCCTTCTGCGGCTTTTGACTCCTGTCTGTGCCGTCGTGTTTTTCGGTATCGTCTGCTGGTTCGGGCTCATCCTGATCCAGCAGCAGATCCGTTATGGAGAGATCTCGCCAAGCTTGCAGATCGGCATGTGGGTGACCACGCTGCCCCTTATCCTCGGGTCGGCCCTGGCCTCCATCGGGGCGATCATGCATGGCTTTTTCCCGGACGATTCCGAAGCGGAAAACGCCCTGGAGAAATCGGCATGAGCATCACACTTCTCGTTCTCTTCCTTCTCCTCGCCTTGCTCGGCGTGCCGCTCTCGTTGTCCCTGGGATTTTCGGCCGTCGTCACGCTCTGGTATTTCGACCTGCCGTTGTCGATGATCACCCAGACGATGGCGACTTCCATCAACAGCTTTCTGCTCATCGCGGTACCGCTGTTCATTCTGGCCGGTCAGATCATGGAGCGCGGTGGCCTGTCCGAGCGGATCTTCGATGCCGCCGAGGCGGTGGTCGGGCGGTTTCGCGGCGGTCTGGGTCACGTGAACATCGTATCGAGCTTCATCTTCGGCGGTATCTCGGGCTCGTCCGTGGCCGATATCGCCAGTCTCGGCCCCATCACCATCCGCGCCATGACGACGCGCGGCTACCCGGTGCCCTATTCCGCGGCGTTGACCCTGATAACGGCCACGCTGGCGACGCTGGTGCCGCCGAGCATTCTCATGATCATCGCCGCGTCGTCCTCGGGGCAGTCGGTCGGCGCGGCGCTGGCCGGCGGGCTGGGGCCCGCCTGTCTGCTGGCCGCGAGCTTGGCCATCTACAACTATTTCGTTTCCCGGCGCCGCGGATACGGCGTCGTTACGCGCTACGATACCCGCAAAAGCCTGATGACCACCCTCCGGGCGCTGCCTTCGGTCGGCGCGCCGGTGATCATCTTGACCGGGATGTTTTCCGGCATCGTCACACCCACCGAAGCCGCCGGACTCGCCGTGATCTATACCTTTCTCGTCGGCTTCGCCGTTCACCGCGAACTCAAGCTCGCGCAATTCGTGCCGCTAGTCATCAATGCCGGGCGCGCCGCCGGATCGGTCCTGCTTATCCTGATGGTGGCCAACGCGGCGACGTTCATCTTCACGGTCGATCTGCTGCCCGCGAAGACCGCGGGCGCCATGTCCTCCATCGCCACCAGCCAGTTCGCGACGCTGATGATGATGGGGCTGGTCTTCCTGATCATCGGCATGCTCATGGATATCGTGGCGGCGGCGCTGATGCTGATTCCGGTGCTCCTGCCGGCAGCCGTCCAGGCGGGTGTGGACCCGCTCCATTTCCTCGTCTTCATGTGCGCCGGGCTTGCCATCGGTCTGGCCTCGCCCCCCGTCGGAACCTGCTTGTTCGCTACCGCGCAGGTATCGAAAGTTCCGATCGAACGCCTGACCCTGGCGACGGTCCCTTTTTACATCATCAATATCTTCGTCCTTGTCTTGGTCGCCGCCTTCCCGGAAATCGTACTGGCGCCCGCGCGGTGGCTCACGAACTAAGGAGGAACCGTGACGTTTCTTTCTTCCGGCCCTGATTTCGTCCCAGGTACCAGGCGTAGGCGTCCCTGAGCCCGTCGGCGAGCGCGATCTGGGGCCGCCAGCCCAGGTCGGTCATGCAGGTCACGTCCAGCAGCTTGCGCGGGGCGCCGTCCGGCATGCCGGGGTCGTAGACCAGCCGGCCGCGATAACCGACCACGTCGGCGGCGAGGGCCGCCAGGTCGGCGATCGCGATGTCCTGCCCGCAGCCGATGTTGACCGGCCGCCCGCCGCTGTAGCGCGTCATCAGGTGGACCAGGGCGTCGGCGGCGTCGTCGACGTGCAGGAACTCGCGCCGTGGGCGGCCGGTGCCCCAGATCTCGACGGCCTCGTTGCCGCTTGCCTTGGCCTCGTGCAGCTTGCGCAGCAGGGCCGGGATGACGTGGCTGGCGCTCAGATCGAAGTTGTCGCCGGGGCCATAGAGGTTGGTCGGCAGCGCGCTGATGAAATCGGCGTTCCACTGGATGCGATAGGCGCTGGCCATCGTCAGCCCGGCGAGCTTGGCCATGGCGTAGCATTCGTTGGTCGGCTCCAGCGGACCGCTCAGCAGCAGGTCCTCGGTCATCGGCTGCGTGCAGACCTTGGGGTAGATGCAGGAAGACCCCAGGTAGAGCAGCTTTTCCACCCCCAGGCGATACGCCGCGTGCATGATGTTGAGCGCGATCGACAGGTTGTCGTAGATGAATTCGGCGGGCCGGCTGCGGTTGGCGTGGATGCCGCCCACCGTGGCCGCGGCCACCAGCACCGCCTGCGGCCGCGACGCCTCCATCCAGGCCTCGACGTCGGCCTGGCGGCGCAGGTCCACCTCCTCGCGGCCGGCGGCGATCAGCGTGCAGTTCTCGCGGCCGAGCCGGCGCGTGAGCGCGCTTCCCACCATGCCGGTGTGGCCCGCCACCCACACGCGCTTGCCCTTCAGCGCATAGGGTGCGCCGGTCCCGAACAATGCCTGCTTGCCGTGTGCGCCCATCTCGCGCGCCTCCTGCCCGGCCTTGCCGGCCGGTGCCGGGGGCCACAATGCCGAAGACCGGACCCGGTGGGCAGATGGCAAAGAGGCCATTCTCCGAAAGGCGTAGAAGCCGGCGCGTCCCGCCCGGATGGGAATTCCCCCTACCCTTTCCG
>JACZKS010000125.1 GCA_014859895.1 Rhodospirillales bacterium | reverse complement strand
GGCCCTGGCGGCCGGGATGGACCGCCGCCTGGCCGCCCTCGCGGCTGCCTCGCCGGCTTCCCGGCCACGCGCCCTTTACGTCACGGCGGGGGGCATGAGCAGCGGCGCCGGCACCTTCATCGACGCCATCCTTCAGGCGGCCGGGGTGCGCAATCTGACCGCCGAGAAGGGCCGCAGCGGCTGGGCGTGGGTCGACATGGAAGCCCTGGCGCTCGACCCGCCCGATATGTTCGTCACCGGCTTTTTCGACAAGCGCGAGCGGCAGGTCGACAATTGGTCGCCGTCGCGCCACGCCTTCCTTCGGGACGCGCTGGCATCGCGCCCGACGGTCAATCTGGCCAGCCGTGAGGTGGCCTGCTCGGCGTGGTTCGTGATCGACGCCATCGAGGCCGTCGCCGCGACGCGGAGCGCCCTCAAATGATGGCGGTAGGGCGGCCGTTGGGGGTGGCCGGCGTTCTGCTGGCGGCGCTTCTCGCCGTCATGGCGGCCAGCCTGCTGGTCGGTGACGCCGCCCTGGCGCCGGGCGACGTGCTGGGCGCGCTTCTCGGGACCGGCGATCCCCGCCATGTCTTCATCGTCCAGGACATCCGCCTGCCGCGCATCCTCTTGGGCGCCCTGGTCGGGGCCTCCCTCGGCCTGTCGGGGGCCGCCGTGCAGGGGCTGTTGCGCAACCCGCTGGCCGATCCCGGGGTGGTCGGCATCTCGGCCAGCGCGGGCCTGGGCGCCGTGGTCGCCCTCTACTATGGCATCGCCGCGAGCTTCGCGTTGGCGGTGCCGCTGTTCGCCATCCTGTTCTCGCTGGCCGCCACCGCCGTGCTGGCCTGGCTGGCCGGGCGCGATGCCAGCGTGCTGACCCTGATCCTGGCCGGCGTCGCCATCTCCAGCCTGGCTGGCGCGCTGATCTCGCTGGCCATGAACCTGTCGCCCAACCCGTTCCTTTTGAGCGACATCGTGCTGTGGCTGCTGGGCTCGCTCGCCAACCGCAGCGCCACCGAGGTCGTCCTCGCCGGCCCCTTCATGGCGGCGGGCTGGGCGCTGCTGCTGGCGGCCGCCCGCCATCTGCCGGCGCTGACCCTGGGCGAGGAGGCGGCGGCCTCGCTCGGCGTGGACCTTCGGCGCCTGCGCCTCCAGGTCATCGTCGGCGCCGCGCTGTCGGTCGGGGCATCGGTGGCGGTTTCCGGCATCGTCGGCTTCGTCGGGCTGGTGGCGCCGCACCTGGCCCGCCCCTTCGTCGGCTACGATCCCGGCCGCCTGCTGGTGCCGAGCGCGCTCGGCGGAGCCCTCCTGGTGGTCGCCGCCGACCTGCTGGTGCGCAGCGGGCAGGGCGCCGCCGAGCTCAAACTGGGCGTCGTTACCGCGCTGCTGGGTGCGCCCTTCTTCCTGTGGCTGGTCATCCACACCCGGCGGACCATGCGATGATCGAGGCCCGCGCCCTTTCCGCCGCCATCGGCGGCCGCGAGGTGGTCACGCAGGCGTCGATCGCCGCCGGGCCGGGCGAGATCGTCGGCCTGATCGGCCCGAATGGCGCCGGCAAGACCAGCCTGCTGCGCGCGCTGCTGCGGCTGGTGGCGCCGACCGCCGGCCAGGTACTTCTCGATGGCGCCGACATCACGGCGGACCCGCCGCACCGCCACGCGCGGGCCATCGCCTATCTGCCGCAGGGCCAGACGGTGGCCTGGCCGCTGACCGTGCGCCGCCTGGTGGCCCTCGGCCGGGCGCCCCACCGCACGGCCTGGAGCGGGCTCACCGCCGCCGACGAGGCGGCCGTCGAACGGGCGCTCGCGGTGGCCGACGCCGCCGAGTTCGCCGACCGCCCGGTCACCGAGCTTTCGGGCGGCGAGCGGGCCCGCGTGTTGCTGGCCCGCGCGCTGGCGGTCGAGGCCCCGGTGCTGCTGGCCGACGAGCCGATGGCCTCGCTCGATCCCTACCACCAGCTGGCCACCGTCGATGCCTTGAAGAAGGTGGCGGCCGACGGCGCCGCTGTCATCGTCGTGCTGCACGACCTCGCGCTGGCGGTGCGCACCTGCACCCGCCTCTGCCTGATGGACCGGGGCTGGGTGGTCGCCGAGGGGGCGCCCGAGGCGGTGCTGACGGATGCCAACCTTGCCGCCGTCTACCGGGTGGCGGTGCGGCGCGGCGCCGGCGGCGACTTCGCCATCGGCCGCCGGCTCGACACGTAAGGCCGCCATGACCGCCGTCCTCATGCTCCAGGGCACCGGCTCCGACGTCGGCAAGTCGGTGCTGACGGCCGGGCTGGGGCGCGCCTTCACGCGGCGCGGCCTCACCGTGCGGCCGTTCAAGCCGCAGAACATGTCGAACAACGCGGCGGTGACGGATAAGGGCGGCGAGATCGGCCGCGCCCAGTGGGTGCAGGCGGTGGCCTGCCGGGTGGCCCCCAGCGTCGACATGAACCCGGTGCTGCTGAAGCCGCAATCCGACACTGGCGCCCAGGTGGTGGTGCACGGCCGGGTGATCGGCACCGCCGAGGCCGGCGCCTATCAGGCCCGCAAGGGCGAACTGCTGGCGGCCGTGCTGGAAAGCTTCGGGCGCCTTTCCGCCGGGGCCGACCTGGTGCTGGTCGAGGGGGCGGGCAGCCCGGCGGAAACCAACCTGCGGGCCGGCGACATCGCCAACATGGGTTTCGCGGCGGCGACCAAGACTCCCGTCGTGTTGGTCGGTGATATTGACAGGGGCGGCGTCATCGCCGCCCTGGTTGGCACCCACGCGGTGCTCTCCGCGGCCGACCGGGCGCTGGTGCAAGGCTTTCTCATCAACAAGTTCCGCGGCGACATCTCCCTTTTCGATGACGGCCTCACCGACATCGTCCGGCGCACCGGCTGGCCCTCGTTCGGGGTGGTGCCGTGGCTGGCGGAGGCCCGCCGGCTGCCGGCCGAGGACGCCGTGATGCTGGACCCAGTTTTGGGGACACCATACTTAATTCGAGGTGAATTAGGTATGGTGTCCCCAAAACTATCGCGCCTGCTCGTCGCCGTGCCGATGCTTTCCCGCATCGCCAATTTCGACGACCTCGACCCGCTCGCCGCCGAGGCCGACGTCACCGTGCGTTTCGTGCCGCCGGGCACGCCGCTGCCGGCGGACGCCGACTTGGTCGTGCTGCCCGGCAGCAAGGCGACGCTGGCCGACCTTCGTTTCCTGCGCGCCCAGGGCTGGGACATCGACATCCTGGCCCACGCGCGGCGCGGCGGCCGGGTGCTCGGCCTGTGCGGCGGCTTCCAGATGCTCGGCCGCACCGTCGCCGATCCCGACGGCATCGAGGGGCCGCCGGAAACCGCCGCCGGCCTCGGCCTCATCGACGTCGAGACCCGCCTGGAGCCGGAGAAGACCCTGCGCCGCGTCGCCGGGATGGCGTGGCCCGAGGGACCGGCCTTCACCGGCTACGAAATCCACAACGGGGTGACGACGGGCGGCGGACTCGCCCGCCCATTCCTGGTCCTCGACGGCCGGCCGCACGGGGCGATCTCGGCGGACGGCCGGGTGGCCGGCTGCTATGTCCACGGCCTGTTCGATTCCGGCGCCTTCCGCGGCCATTTCCTGGCCGGCCTCGGCCTCCCCGGCGAGCGGGCCGATCAGGCGGCCCGCCTGGAGGCGGTGCTCGATGCCCTGGCCGCCCACCTGGAAGCCCACCTCGACCTCGACGCCCTGCTGGCCGCCGCCCGCCGGGCTCCGCTGGCCGGCTAAGCAATTCCCCGGGGCGATTCGAAAAATAGAGGCGTTCGAGGGTAAAACCCCATGGCGTTCAGGGTATGCCCTGAGGTAGGTTGCCCCGGAGGGTGAGGGCCCGCTCGGCGGTGTCGGTCGGGTAGCGTCGGGTAACGTATGTGACGAGCGCGGCTTTTCGGGCGGGCGCCTTCTTCTGCGGGCTTATCGCCCTCGTTTCCCTTTCCGCCGTCTCGCGGGCGGACGATGCGGTTCCGCGCCCCCACATCCTGGTCGGCAGCGAGTTCGCCTATCCCCCCTACGCCCTGGTCACCGCGGACGGCGAGGCCGACGGCTTCAGCGTCGATCTGATGAAGGCGGTGGCCGAAGCCGTGGGCATCGACATCACCTTCCGGGTCGGCTCCTGGAACGAGGTGCGCGCCGCGCTTGAGAAGGGCGAGATCGACGCCCTGCCGCTGGTCTCCTATTCCAAGGAGCGGGAGAAGGTCTTCGACCTTTCCATGCCCTATACCGCGGCGCATGGGGCCGTCTTCAAGCGCAAGGGAGCGCCGGACATCACGTCCGTCGTCGACCTGCGCGACAAGCACATCATCGTCATGTCGGGGGACGCCGGCCACGACTGGCTGGTTCGCAACGACATCTCCAACAACCTCGTCCTCACGCCGACGGTCGAGGAATCGCTGTACCTTCTGGCTGCGGGGAAGTTCGACTACGTCCTGACTCCAAGCCTGGTCGGGCTGATGACCGCCCGCAACCTGGGATTGACCAATCTCGAATCCACCGGTCCGGTGATCGACGCCTACGGCCGCGGCTACGGGTTCGCGGTGAGGAAGGGCAACGCCCCGCTGCTTCTCCAGCTCGGCGAGGGCCTCACCATCGTCAAGCAATCCGGCCGCTACGACGAGATCTACGAGAAATGGTTCGGCATCGTCGACCCGCGGGGCGTGCCTGCCGGCGTGATCGCCCGTTACGCCCTGTGGGCCGCCCTCGGCGTCGTGGTTCTGGGCGGGGTGGCGTTTGCCTGGATATCGGTCCTGCGAAGTACCGTGGAGGCGCGCACCCGGGAGCTGCGGGAAGCCCACGGCGGTCTGGAGCAACTGGTGACCGAACGGACCCGCGAGTTGCGCGACAAGAACTTCATCCTGGACGCGGTGATCGAGGGGGCGGCGGACGCCATCTTCGTCAAGGATCGCGATGGGCGGTTCCTGCTCGCCAACCGCCGGGCGGAGCTGGACTTCGAAGTCGACTCCGGGCATGTGGAGGGCAAGACGGCCGCCGAGTTGTTCGCCCCGGCCACCGCCGCCGCGATGACGGCGCGCGACCGGGTGGTCATCGAATTGGAGGCGGTATGTGACGTCGAGGAAGTACTCGAGCTTAGGGGCGAGGCGCGGGTCGTCCACACCTACAAGGTGCCCTACCGGGACGAGACCGGCAACGTCATCGGCATCATCGGCATCAGCCGCGACATCACCGAGCGCAAGCGGGCCGAGGCGGCGCTGAAGGAGAGCGAGGAGCGCATGCGCCTGCTCTTGAGCGGCGTCGCCGTCGGCGTCGGCGTCGAGGACCTGGAAGGGCGCACCATCTCGGCGAACGAGGGCCTGGCCCGCATGTTGGGCTACACCCTTGATGAATTCCGGGCGATGCGCTTCACCGACTACACCCACCCCGACCATGCCGGGTGCGACGCCGAGTTGTTCGCCGAAATGGCGGCCGGCGCGCGCGACGGCTATCAGCTGGAAAAGCGCTACATCACCCGCGACGGGAGCATCGTCTGGGGACGGCTGACTCGCACCGTGGTGAAGGACGACCAGGGGGCGCCCAAATACTGCCTCGGCATGGTCGAGGACATCACCGAGCGCAAGCGGGCCGAGGAGGCCCTGCGCGAGAGCGAGGAACGGTTCGCCAAGGCCTTCCGGGCCAGCCCGGCGCCGATGTCGATCTCGACCATCGAGGATGGAACGGCGCTCGACGTCAACGACGAATGGCTGTCGATGCTGGGCTTCTCGCGTGCCGAGGCCATTGGCAAGACGTCCGCCGATCTCGGCTGCTGGGGTGGCGCGCAGCGGGCCGCCTTCATCGATGCCCTGCGCGAGGAGGGATCGCTGCGCGGCTTCGAGGCGACGGTGCTGACCAAGGAGGGCCGGGAGCGCAACGTGATCCTGGCGGGGGAAACCATCGACGACGGGCGCATGCTGCTGGTGTTCCACGACATCACCGAACACCTGCAGATGGAAAGCCGCCTGGCCCATGCCCAGAAGATGGAGGCGGTGGGCCAGCTGACCGGCGGCATCGCGCACGACTTCAACAACCTGTTGCAGGTCATCCATGCCCGCCTGGAGATCATCGGCACCTCGGTCAAGCCCGACGATCCCCTGCACGGCCATGCGCAAAGCGCCCTGGCGGCGGCGCAGCGGGGCGGCAGGTTGACCCAGCAGTTGCTGTCGTTCGCGCGCCGCCAGATGCTGCGCCCGGCCACCGTCGATCCCAATGGCCTGATCGAGGGCATGGTCAAGATGCTGGCCCGCACCCTGGGCGAGGACATCGAGATCGAGACGGTGCTGGACCGCGACGTGCCCTTAATCACCATCGACCCGCACGGCCTGGAAAACGCCGTCCTCAACCTCGCCATCAACGCCCGCGACGCCATGGCGGGGGGCGGCCGGCTTTTGGTAAAGACCCGCCGCAGGCGCATGGAGCGCGACATCGCGGTTGACGACGGGACGGTGCCGGCCGGCTCCTATCTCGAGGTCTCGGTCTCCGACACAGGGTCGGGCATGACGCCCGAGATCATCGGCCACGCCTTCGAGCCCTTCTATACCACCAAGGGGGTGGGGGAGGGCAGCGGCCTCGGGCTTTCCATGGTCTACGGCTTCGCGCGCCAGTCGGGCGGCCTCGCCACCCTGGAAAGCGAGGTCGGCAAGGGAACGACCGTGTCCATGCTTCTGCCCCTCGCCGGCGTCCCGGCCGCCGCGGCCCGGCCCGAGCCGGGTCCGGAC
>JACZKS010000124.1 GCA_014859895.1 Rhodospirillales bacterium | reverse complement strand
CCTCCCCCTTGCCCGCTTCGGGCGCCCCGCCGCCGTCGGGCCGCGGCGTCGCTTCGGGCATCCTGCTGATGGTCGTCTCGGTGGGCTTCTTCGCGGCCATGAACATGTTCGTCAAGCTGATCGGACCCGAGTACCACGCGCTGGAAGCCGCCTTCTTTCGCAACGTCATCGCGGCGGTGCTGGTGATCCCCTTCGTGCTGGCAACCGGCGGCGTGGGCGCGCTCAAGACAAAACGCCCGCTCGGCCACGCGCTCAGGGCCATTTTCGGGTTGGGCAGCAATGCCCTTTGCTTCTACGCCTATCAGCGCATCGCCCTTTCCAACGGCATGGCGATCACCATGTCGGTGCCCATCTTCGCCGCCTTATTGGCCATTCCGCTGCTGGGCGAGAAGGTGGGCTGGCACCGCTGGAGCGCCATCGTCATCGGCTTCTTCGGCGTCGTCATCGCGCTCGATCCGCGAGGCGCCATCCAGGAAGGCAGCCTCTACGCTCTGGCCGGCACGCTATGCTGGGCGATGGTGGTGATCCTGGTGAAGAAGCTGAGCGCCACCGAGAGCCCCTACACCATCGTCTTCTACTACATGATCACCGGCGCCTTGATCGCCACTTGCTTCCTGCCGTGGATATGGGTAACGCCGACGCCCAGGGTGTGGGCGCTTTACCTCGCCACCGGCGTAGTCGGCGCCATCGGCCAAATCTGCATGACCTTCGCCATGAAGCTGGCCCCCGCCTCGGTGGCAGCCCCCTTCGAATACACCCAAATCGCCTGGGCGGTGCTGTTCGACCTGGCATTGTGGGGGGTCGCCCCGTCGGCCGCGACGCTGACCGGCGCCGCCATCGTCATCGCCACCGGACTCTATATCCTGCAGCGCGAGTCCAGGCAGCGGCGGTAGCTATCTTACCTCCGAGGCCAGGCGAGCGCCGCGCGCCGCCATCACGTAAAGGCCGATGTGGTGGGCGAGCGCCTGGGGATGGGCCACCGTCTCGGGCAGCCCCATCTCAAGGACGGCCCGGCGCGGCAGATCGAAGGTGGCGCAACCGGGCTCGTACACCACCACCTCCTTGAGGGTCGGCATCATGCCGTGGTTTCGCGCCGACAGTACGGTCGAGACGAAATCCATGACGCAGATGTCGGTGCAGATGCCCACCGTCACCAACGCCTCCAGCCGGTTAACATTCATCCAATCGGCCAACCGGTTGGCCCCGGTCTTGAGATCGATGGCGCCGACGAAGTCGTTGATGCAGTCCTTGCGGATCAGGGTGGCCTGCGGGCAATCGGCCAGCCATTCCAGGGCCGGCACCAGGTTCTCCTCGCCGGTTCCCCGCTCGCAGTGGGGCGGATAGGGCGGCTCTGGCTTGCCCGGCTCGTGGGTGTCGAGGAAGGCGAGGATCGGGGCGTCCCGCTTGGCGAACAGGCGGGACAAGTGGGCGGTCTCGACGACCATGCGCTCGATCTGGCGGTCGGGGGCGGAGGGCGCCAAGGCGCCGGCCCCGACGGTGGCAAAGCCGTTCACCTCGTCGACCACCACCAAGCCCGAACGCACCGCCGCCGCATCGAACGGCGCATAAGCCACCGGCAGTTCAAGGCGCAGGGCCTTGAGCAACGGGTCTGCCGAAGGTCTGCTGTCGCTCATCGGGACCTCCCTGTCGGAAGGATACACTCAGTTGAAGTCGGGCGCCTTGATGCCGCTCGCCTCGACCTGTTCGACCAGGGTTGCCTTGAGCCGCTCCAGGCCCGCCTTGTCGGCCGCCTCGCAACGGGCGACCAGCACGTCCTGGGTGTTCGAAGCCCTGAGGAGCCACCAGCCGTCGGCCGACTGCACGCGCACGCCGTCGATGTCATGCACCTTGATGCCGCCCTTTCCGGCCAGCCGACCCTTCACCTCGTCGATGACGGCGAATTTCCGCGCTTCCTCGCACGGGAAGCGCATCTCGGGTGTGTTCACCGTCTGCGGCAGGCGATCGCGCATGGCGGCAACGCTGATGTCGGCCCGCCCGGCGATGGAGAGCATGCGCAGTGCCGCATAAAGGGCGTCGTCGTAACCATAGTAGCGATGGCCGAAGAAGATGTGGCCGCTCATCTCGCCGGCTAGCGGACAACCGGTTTCGGCCATCTTGGCCTTGATCAGCGAATGCCCGGTCTTCCACATCAAGGGCTTGCCGCCCAGGCGCGCCACCTCGTCGAACAGCACCTGGCTGGCCTTGACGTCGGCGATGATGATCGAGCCTGGTACGTCGGCCAACACGTCGACCGCGAGGATGGCCAGCAGTTGGTCGCCCCACAGCACCCGGCCCTCGGAATCGACCATGCCGATGCGATCGCCGTCGCCGTCGAAGGCGATGCCGAAATCAGCTTTCTCGGCCTTCACCGCTTCTTTCAGCTGAACCAGGTTCTTTTCCACCGTCGGGTCGGGATGGTGGGCCGGGAAAGTGCCGTCGATGGTCTCGTTGATGACGACGTGGCGGCCCGGCAGCCGGTCGACGACACGGCGCAGCACCTCGCCCGACGAGCCGTTGCCGGGGTCCCAGACGACGCTCATCGGCCGGCCGAAATCCATGCCTTCGAGCAGGCGCTCGACGTAGGCCTCGGTGACCCGGTGCTCGATGGCCTTGCCGGGGCCGCTGACGAAATCGGCGGCGGCGGCGATGCGCCCCAACCGCTGGATGTCGGCCCCGAAGAAGGACTTGCCCTTCAGTACCATCTTGATGCCGTTGTATTCGGGCGGGTTGTGCGAGCCGGTGATCATCACCGCGCCGTCCGCCCCCACCGCATGCGAGGCGTAATAGAGCATGGGAGTCGGCCCACGGCCGACCCGGCACACGGTGAGCCCGCAGGCGGTCAGCCCCTCGACCAACGCGGCCTCCAGTTCGGGAGAGCTCAGCCTTCCATCATAGCCGACCACCACCCGGTGGCCACCGGCCTTGGCCACGATGCTGCCGAAAGCGCGGCCGACGGTGCGCACGTCATCGGCGGTCAGCGACTTGCCGACGATGCCGCGGATGTCGTACTCGCGAAGGATGGTCGGATCGAATGTTCTGGCCCCGGTCATGTCACAGTTCTCCCGTTGCGGCTTCAGGTGTTCCGGGCCGCGGCCCGGCCGATGCACGTATAGTGGAAGCCCGCAGCCGCCATCTCCGACGGATTGTAGATGTTGCGCAGGTCCACCATGACCGGCCGCTTCATCAGCGACTTGACCCGCTTGAAGTCAAGCAGCCGGAACTCGTTCCATTCCGTAATGATGACGACGACGTCGGCCTCCGGCAAGGTCGCATAGGCGTCGTCGCACCACTCCACGTCCTTAAGCAGCGGCTTCGCCTCGGCCACGCCCTCGGGATCGTAGGCCCGCACCCGAGCCCCCGCCGCCTGCAGGGCCGGCACGATGTCGAGGCTGGGGGCGTCGCGCATGTCGTCGGTGTTGGGCTTGAAGGTGACGCCCAGCACGGCCACGGTCTTGTCCTTCACGGTGCCGCCACAGGCGGCGATGACACGATCGGCCATCGCCTTCTTGCGCTTGGCGTTGATGTCGACCACCGTCTCGACGATGCGCAAGGGCCGGCCGGCGTCCTGGGCGGTGTGGACCAGGGCCAGGGTATCCTTGGGAAAGCACGAGCCGCCGTAGCCGGGACCGGCATGCAGGAACTTGCCGCCGATGCGGCCGTCCAGGCCGATGCCCTTGGCGACGTCCTGGACGTCGGCGCCAACCACTTCGCAAAGATCGGCGATCTCGTTGATGAAGGTGATCTTGGTGGCGAGGAAGGTATTGGCCGCGTACTTGATGAGCTCCGAGGTGGTGCGCGAGGTGAAGACGATCGGCGTCTCGATGAGGAACAGCGGTCGATAAAGCTGGCGCATCACCTGGCGGGCCCGTTCCGATCCGGTGCCGATGACCACCCGGTTGGGACGCATGAAGTCGTTGATGGCCGAGCCTTCGCGCAGGAATTCGGGGTTTGAGACAACGTCGAAGTCGGCGTCGGGGCGCGCCTCGCGGATGATCCGCTCCACCTCGTCGCCCGTTCCCACGGGCACCGTCGATTTGTTGACGATGACGGTATAGCCGTTGAGCGCCGCCGCGATCTCGCGGGCGGCGGCATAAACATAGGACAGATCGGCATGGCCGTCGCCGCGGCGCGTTGGCGTGCCGACGGCGATGAACACGGCGTCCGCTCCCTTGACGGCATCCACCAGTTCGGTGGTGAAGGAAAGCCGCCCGGACTTGACGTTTCCCGCCACCAGGCCATCGAGCCCGGGCTCGTAGATCGGGATGCCGCCCCGCTTCAGGCGGTCGATCTTGGCGGTGTCCTTGTCGACGCAAACGACGTTGACCCCGAACTCGGAAAAGCAGGCGCCAGAAACCAGCCCAACGTACCCGGTGCCGATCATTGCGACGCGCATGAGGTTTTTCCCCTTTCAGTTGTTTTTTTCAGGCCCGGAGCCGGGCCCGGCGATGGTCACGCGTATTTCTTGAGAAGTTCGATCACCTGATCGCGCAGGTCGTCAATCTGCATGGCGAACGCAATGTTGGCCTCGATGAAGCCCTTCCGCTGGCCGCAGTCGAAACGCTCGCCCTTGAAACGGTAGCCGTGAAACGGCACCGTGCCGATGGTCTTGGCGATGGCGTCGGTCAGCTGGATTTCGCCTCCGGCGCCGCGTTCCTTCCTGGCCAGATGGTCGAAAACCTCGGGCTGCAGGATGTAACGCCCGATGATGGATAACGTCGAGGGCGCCACTTCCGGGTCGGGCTTTTCGACCAACCCCCTGGCTCGGGCCAGCCTTCCGTCATCGCTCTCGACGTCCAGGATACCGTAACGGTTGGTGTATTGGCGCGGCACGTCTTCGACCGCCACCACGTTGCCGCCGACCTCGTTATAGGCCTCGACCATCTGGGTCAACACCCCCGGCTTGGCCAGGATAAGGTCGTCGGCCAGGATGACGGCGAAGGGCTCGCCCTGGATGAAGTTGCGGGCGCACCAAACGGCGTGGCCGAGTCCGAGCGGCTGCTGCTGGCGGATGAACGACATCTGCCCCGGTTCGGGCAGGAGATCGGTGATCTGTTTCAAAGCGTCGGTCTTGCCGCGCTCCTTGAGCACCTGCGCCAGTTCGAAGCTGTGGTCGAAATGGTCGGCCATCACCGTCTTGCCGCGTCCGGTGATGAGGATCAGTTCCTCGATCCCCGCCGCCTGCGCCTCCTCGACCGCGTACTGGATCAGCGGCCGGTCGACGATCGTCAGCATTTCCTTGGGCATGGCCTTGGTGGCGGGAAGAAACCGGGTGCCAAGGCCAGCCACCGGGAACACGGCCTTGCGAACAGGTCGGACCATCGGACAATCCTCTGAATTCATTCGGCTTCGGCGGGGGATTGCCCCTCGCCTGACGGGGCTCTTTGTGCCACAGCGACCGCCCCGTCGCAAGCCGCAGCCGGCGCCACCGCCCCCCGATCACCGATTTCTCACGGTCACGTTTTCCTTTGACCACCCGGCCATCCGTTGGCAGGTTCGCCCCCGCCCATCATTTGAGGAGACCTCCGTGACCACTCCCCCGCCGATTTCAGGAACGACGCGGCTCTATGGCATCGTCGGCGACCCTATCGAGCAGGTCCGCTCGCCCGCCGTGTTCAATGCCCATTTCGCCGAGCGGGGCGTTGATGCCGTGTTCCTGCCCCTGCACGTCGGGACCGCCGGGATCGAGGCGGCCCTGGCCGGTTTCGCGGCGCTGGCCAACCTGGACGGCCTCATCGTCACCATCCCCCACAAGCTGGCCTTCGCCGCCCTGATGGACGAGGTGGGGCCGCACGGCCGCCTGGTCGGCGCCGTCAACGCCGTGCGCCAGCGGCCGGATGGCAGTTGGGAGGGCGAGTTGTTCGACGGGCTCGGTTTCGTCGAGGGACTGTGCGGCCAGGGCATCGATCCGACTGGATTGTCCTATCTGGTGTTCGGGGCCGGCGGCGCCGGCGCCGCCATCGCGGGGGCCTTGCTGAACGTGGCACCGGCCCGCGTCGCCGTCACCGATCCGGTTCCCGGCCGCGCCGAGGAATTGTGCCGGAAGCTGCGGACGAGCGCACCCGATCTTGCCATCGAACCGACGGGACCGGGGGTCGACCCGTCAGCCTTCGACGTGGTGGTTAACGCAACACCCTTGGGCATGAAGGCGGATGATCCGCTGCCCGTCGACCCTGGTCGGCTTCGGCCCGGCATGCTGGTCTGCGAGGCGGTGATGAAGCCGCCGGTGACCCGTCTGCTCCACGAGGCCGAAAAGCGCGGCTGCCGCATCCAGCCGGGCCGCCACATGCTGGACGGCCAGTTCCCCCTGTTCCTCGACTTTTTCGGGCTGCCGCGATGACGGCCGGCGGCAAAAGATTCCGCCTGGCCGGCACGAATTGCCCGGTTGGCGATCAGGCGCCGGTGACGATCGGGCTGACCACCATGGCCTGGCCGGAGGTCTCCTCGCCGTTCTCTTCGGCCGCCTTCTCGACCGCCCGGCGCACCGCCTCATCCACCGCTTCCTTGATCAGCCGCTCGACCTGGTCCTGCATGTCGGGGGTCATCGCCGCAACATCGTCCTCGGTCAACCCCATGCCGGCCATTACCGTCTTGCGCGCCTCTTCGCGGATGCGTTCCAGCCACTCCTCGTGGGCCCAGTTGACGAAGCCTTTCTCCAGGATCTCGTCGATGACCGTCTCGACGCCGTCTTCCTCTCCGGTGGCGAAGATGCCGGCGCTTTCGGTCTCGCCCTCCTCGGCCCCGTCTTCGGCCGGCTTGTTCAGCCGCACGTCCTGAAGCGCGACCAGCAGGGACGCGCGGACCGGGGGCTGCGTCGTGCCATCGAGGCCGGTATTCGCCCGCGTCGGCATGCCGGCGGCCACGAAGGCCGTCGTCGACCGGCCGGCCGTCGTTTCCGTAACGCCGGCACCTGATTGGCTGCGCAGGTAGGGGTTCGCGCCAATGCCTGAAAGTCCGTCCATGGATATACTCCTTGCTGTCTCGACGGGATCTCGCCCGCTCTTGCAGCAAGAGTTGTGCCACGTACGCCGCTACACGCAGGCGCCACTCAGGTGTCCAGCAGGACGTCCTTCGCCTGGTTGATCTTGGCCGCCAGGTAGGTGGAGCCGCCGCGGTCCGGGTGCAAGTTGGCGATCAGGCGGCGATGCGCCGCCTTGATATCTTCCTCGCTGGCGCCCGATTCCAGGTCCAGCACCTGATAAGCTTCCTCGCGGCTCATGCCGCCCGGCGCGCCAGGGCCTGGACCACCACCACCCGTCCCGGCGCCGGCGCCCGCCGCCTGGACGCGTTCGCGCCAATCCGGGTGTACGCGGTCGAGGTAAGTCTCCAGAACCTGGACCGACTGGGCGTCGTGCAGGTGGCAGACGTTCAATAGATCCAACAGTTCGGCCAGCGACAGATCGTCGAGCCGGTGCCCGCTGTGGAGGCCATCGATGACCTCGCCGTTCATATCCCCCGAATCGTGATCGAGCGTCATCTTGAGGAAGCGTGTACGCACTTCCGACGTGCGGCCGGAACCGCCGCCCCCCATCATGCCGGCCGACATCCGAGAGAAGTTCTTGGCGGCGCGATGCACGGCGCGGGCCCTCGCCATCCACGGCAACAGGGCGGGCAACGCCATGATCGCCCAACCCAGGCGGCCGGTCGCCGCCAGGGACACGATAATGGCCACGACGACGGCGCCGGCGACCCATTTTAGCGCCTTGGCCAGGGCCTTGGGATCGGCGGTGACGAACCAGCGGCCGGCTATAATCAGAACGGCAAGCAATGCCATGCCGAGAAAGAAGTACGCCAGAACGACCCCCTATCCGCCCCTCACCTGATGCGCGATCTTCAGCACTTCGCCGCCTCGCTTCCTGGCTAGGTTGTCGAGGGCCTTTCGGCCGCCTGCCGCATAGACGGCGACGGCGCTGAGCAGATCCTTGAGCACGTGGGCGCTGCCGGCGTCGAATCGGCAGCAGGCTCCGTTGGTCAGCTTGGCAATCTGCTTGAACGCGAACTCGGCCACCGGGTCTGCTCCCTCGTGGAACATGAAGGCGGGCACGCCCAGCAACCCCAGTTCGCCGGCCACGCTGCCCAATTGATCAATGTCTTCCTCGACGCAATCGCCGACGAAGACCAGGGCGTTGACCTTGCGGTTACGGGTTTCATTGACGGCGTGAGAGAGGACCTTGCGGATCTGGGTTTCGCCGGCCAGGCAGAATACCGAGCTCATCATCCGCAGCATCGGCGCCGATTGGGCAAGCCACGGGCTGACCTTGAACTCGCCGAATCCGCGATAAAAGGCGAGCTGCATCTCGAGCCCGCCCAGGCTGGCCGTCTCCAGGAACATCTCGGCCTGGATCTGGGCGGCACGATCCCAGGTCGGCTGGCGGCTGGCGGTGGCGTCGAGCGCAAAAATCAGGCGGCCGCGCTGCCCCGGCGCCGTCGATACCGGCGTCGCCGCCACCTTCCGCAGGAAAGCTTCGACATCGGCCCCCGTAGAGGCCTTGCTGGGAAGCTTGTCATCGCCACTCATCGTCGTTTTTACTCCCTCCGAAACAGCCGTCTCACCCCTCTTCTTGAGATAGGTCACGGTGGGCTTCCCCGCCAGCATCCGCCGACGAGGAGGGCCTTCAGCAGTATAGCATCGGGGATGGCGGGGACCCGACACTTAACGGGCCGGGCCGACAAAGGACGTCAGATTGGCGTTGCCGGACCGCCGCGTCCCTCCTAGATTGGCCGCCGGGCCGCCGCGATCGCATTGCCTACGCCCCAAAGGATTCCGATGCCCTTTCGCTCCCTTCCTCCCGCCCCCGTCGGCGGCAACCTTCCCGGCATCGCCAAGATGCTGCTGGCCGGCGTCTTTTTCGCCACCATGCACACCGCCATCCGCCATGTCGCCAACGACGGCGTCCACGCCTTCGAGATCGCCTTCTTCCGCAATCTGTTCGGCCTGCTGGTGGTGGTGCCGTGGATGGTTCGCTACGGCCTTGGTGTGCTCAAGACCACGCGGCTGGACCTGCATGCCATCCGGGCCGTGGTCGGTACCTTCAGCATGCTGTCGGGTTTCTATGCGATGGCGGTCGCCCCTCTCGCCCAGGTGACGGCACTGGGCTTCTCGGCCCCCATCTTCGCCACCCTGTTCGCCATCGCCTTCTGGGGCGAAAAGGTCGGCATCCGCCGCTGGGCGGCCATCCTTTTCGGCTTCGCCGGCACCCTGGTCACCGTCAAGACGGGGTTCAGCCACGGCATCATCGATCTGGGACTGGCGCTCGCCATCTTCTCGGCCGTCGGTTCGGGGGTAGGAATCATCCTCATCAAGGTGTCGTCGCGCACTGATTCGGCGGTAACCATCACCGCCTATATGTCGCTCCTGATGGCGCCGATCGGCCTCATTCCTGCCTATTTCGTGTGGACATGGCCCACCTGGGATCAGATCGCTTGGCTGCTCTTCATTGGGATCGCGGGCAACATCGGCCAGATCCTCTACGCCCGGTCGCTCCACGACGGCGACACCAACGTGGTGATGACGTTCGACTACCTGCGCCTGATGTGGATCGCCGGTATTGCCTTCCTCGCCTACGCGGAAATCCCCGACCGCTATACCTGGGCCGGCGGCACCATGATCTTCGCCTCCGCCGCCTACATCGCCTATCGCGAGCGGTTCCACCGCCAGAGTACGACCAAGCCGCCGGCCGGTCCGCCGGCCGGTCCGCCGGCCGGATGACCCGGCCGACTAGCCGCCGTCATCCGCGGCCTCTCTCCTTGCGCACTCCATACTTCGCCGCGTAGTGCTTGCCCATCACCTTGCGGGTCTGGTTCGTTACCTTGGGGTTCACCGACGGATGCGCTGGCTTGCCCGGCACCACCGGCGGCTTTTTGGTCGGTTTCGTCATCACCGCGTCCTTCTCGCAGATCCTTCCATTAAGATAAGGCAGCAGGAGGTTCGGGAGAGAGCCATCAGCTATTTTCGCCCAATTTAAACTTGTCCTGTTGTAGGATAACCTGATTTGTGTTAGGGTCTTTTCAAGAGAGCGTCCAAGAAGCCTACGGAAGGCAGGGGCGCCCCCAAACGTCCCCGCCTTCCAATAACCGCTGCCCGACGGAGCACCCCAGGCCGATGAGCGACACCGAAGCAGCGGCGCGGTTTTCCGCGGTGAGGCGCCGCAAGGCCTTGCCCGAGGAGATCGCTCAAGTGCTGGAGCGCGAGATCGCCGACGGGACGATGAAGCGTGGCGAGCGCCTGCCGACCGAGGCCGAGTTGTCGGTACAGTTCGGGGTCAGCCGCAATGTGCTCCGCGAGGCCATCGCCCGGCTCAAGCGCGACGGCCTGATCCAGACCCATCAGGGTCTCGGCGCCTTCGTGACCGAGAATCCACCCAGCCTGGCCTATCGCATCGGCACCGAGAACCTGTCGGCCCAAGACGACCTGCGCTACGTCTTCGAGTTGCGCGCCGAGGTCGAAACCGGCGCCGCCGCTCTGGCCGCAGCGAGACGCAGCGAGACGCAACTGGCCCGCATCCAAGAGACCGTGAACGAGATGGCCGAGGCGGTGTCCAACGGCGCCGACGGGGTGGCCGCCGACGCCGCCTTCCATCGCGCCATCGCGGAAGCCTCCAACAACCCCTACTATCGCGACTTCATGATTTTCCTGGCGGTCAGCGTCACCCAGAGCATCGCCGTGGCGCGTCGCCATTCGGCCCGCTTCGACGAATGGACGCCCAAGGTCCAGCGCGAGCACGAGCATATCTACGAGGCGATCGCCGGCCGCGACGCCGAGGCGGCACGCAGGGCCGTGCGCACGCACTTGACGCGGGCCGCCCATCGCCTGGGCCTGATCGACAGCACCGACGAGTCTTCCTGAGGAGCCGGGAGCCCCCATGAACGAGATCACCTGCCAGTCCGTCCCGGTCGTTGCCTTCGATGCGGTCCGTCGCGTCGAGGGCCTGACCGAGATTGCCGCCAATTACGCCCCCTATCTTGCCGACGAGTCCCGCCTGCCGCATCAGGGGGCCGATTTCCTGTTCTTCCCCAACGATGAGGCCGAATTGGCCGCCGTCATGCGCGAGATGGGCCGCCGCAGGCTGGCCGTCACCGTGGCTGGCGCCCGCACCGGTCTGGTGGGAGGATGCGTGCCCGCCGGCGGTGCCGTGGTGGCGCTGGATCGCTTCGACAAGACTCTGGCCATCCGTTTCGACGAATCGTCGGGCGAGTGGCGGGTGCTGGCCGAGGCAGCAGTGACGCTGCGCGACCTCGCCGACTGGATCAACAAGAAGACCTTCCCCGGACTGACCCAGCGGGCCACGCCGGAAACCCTGGCCGCGCTGGATGCGTTCAAGGACGACCGGCGCAGCTTCTTCTACCCCCCCGACCCCACCGAGATGAGCGCGTCGCTCGGCGGCACGGTGGCGACCAACGCGTCCGGCGCCGCCAGCTACAAATACAAGGCGACCCGCAACTGGATCAGGCGCATCCGCGTCATGCTGGCCTCGGGCGAAGTGCTGGACATCCCGCGCGGCCGCTATTTCGCCACCCAGGATCGCACCTTCACGGTGATCGATACCCAGGGCCGCCGCACGGACATCAAGCTCCCCAGCTATGTCATGCCGAAGACCAAGAATACGGCCGGCTTCTTCGCGGCGCCCGGCATGGACATGATCGACCTTTTCATCGGCTCGGAAGGCCTGTTCGGGGTCATCACCCAGATCGAGGTGGCCCTCGAGGTCCGCCACGAGGGCGTATCGGTGGTGCAGTTCCTGCCGTCCGACGAGGCGGCGCTGGATTTCGTCATCGCGCTGCGCCAGGAAGCGACGGTCAGGCCCGAGTTCATCGAGTTCTACGACGCCAACGCGCTGAAGCTGCTGCGCGCCAAGCAGATCGACAACCCCAAGTTCATCGACATGCCGACCATCCCCGAGGGAGCGGGCGCCGCCGTCTTCTACGACATCGCGTTCAATGGCGCCGAGGCCAATCCCGACTTCGCCTGGCTCACGGCCATCACCGAGCGCTGCGGCGCCTCGCTCGCCCAAACCTGGGCTGGCTATGAACGGCGCGACCTCGCCCGCTTCCGCCATTTCCGCCATGCGCTGCCGGAAAGCGTCAATGCCGTGATCGGCGAACGCAAGAAGTCCTATCCGGGGCTGCACAAGCTGGGCACCGACTTGGCGGTGCCCGACGAGAGCCTGAAAGAGATCTGGCACTTCTATCGCTCGAAGCTGGATACCGCCGGCCTCGAATGGGTGGCCTTCGGGCATATCGCCGACAACCACTTCCACGTCAATATCCTGCCCCGCGACATGGACGACCTCGCCAAGGGCCTGGCCATCTACAAGGCCTTCGCCGAGAAGGCGGTGGCGCTCAAGGGTTCGGTCTCGGCCGAGCACGGCATCGGCAAGATGAAGAAGAAGTTTCTCACCGTCATGTTCAGCCGCGAGGAGATGGCCGAGATGAAGGCCCTCAAGCTGGCCCTCGATCCGATGGCCATGCTCAACCCCGGCGACGTTCTCGATTGCGAGGGAGCGGTCCGATGAAGATCCTGGTCTGCGCCAAGCAGGTGCCCGAAGCCACCGAGGTCCGGGTCAACCCCGAAACGGGGACGCTGAACCGCGACGGGGTGGCCTCCATCCTCAATCCCTTCTGCGAATACGCCATGGACCTTGCGCTCGAGATCAAGGCCAAGGCGCCGGCGACCGAGATCGTCGTGTTGACCATGGGCCCGCCGCAGGCCCGCATGGCGCTGCTGCGCTGCCTGGAGATGGGTGCGGACAAGGCCATCCTGGTGACCGACCGCCGCTTCGCCGGGGCCGACACCTGGGCCACCGCGCTGACCATCGCCAAAATCGTCGGCAAGCTCGACGCCGTCGACCTCATCCTGGTCGGCAAGCACGCCATCGACGGCGACACCGCCCAGGTCGGCCCCATGCTGGCCGAGGTGCTGAACATCCCGCAGATTACCTATGCCGTCGGCATCGAAGTCGAGGAAACCGCCAAGGGGGCGCCGCGCGTGCGCGTGCGCCGCGAGAACGAGGGCGGTTACGAGAGGGTGCAGATGCGCCTGCCCGGCCTGGTATCGGTCAGCAAGGGCGCCGCCTCGCGCCAGGTGTGCTCGTTCCAGGCCATCCTCGACGCGCGGGCCAAGGAGATCCGCACGATGACCGCCGACGACCTGGGCCTGGACGAGGCCGAGCTTGGCCTCAAGGGCTCGCTGACCCAGGTGGTCAAGGTCTTCCCGCCGACCGTCAAGGCGCCGGGACGCATTGTCGGCGGCGCCGACGCCCCCAAGGCGGCCAAAGAGGTCGTCGACCTCCTTAAGGCAAAGCACTTCGTGTGAGGGGACGGACATGAAACCAACGACACCCATGAAAGGCCAGGCCGCCACCCTCTGCCGTCATTCCCGCGAAAGCGGGAATCCAGGGCAACCGTTCCGTCGCCTATCCTGGACCCCCGCCTTCGCGCTAGGGGATTCACACATGTTGCAAGGCGAAGCCGAGAGCGATGGCCTTGAAGCGTTCGAGGCCGTTTCGCATGGTGATGGGGCCGGGTGGGCGGTACGAGGCATACCCGCTCCATCCGCCGAGGCGGGCGATGATC
>JACZKS010000123.1 GCA_014859895.1 Rhodospirillales bacterium | reverse complement strand
GGATCATCGCCCGCCTCGGCGGATGGAGCGGGTATGCCTCGTACCGCCCACCCGGCCCCATCACCATGCGAAACGGCCTCGAACGCTTCAAGGCCATCGCTCTCGGCTTCGCCTTGCAACATGTGTGAATCCCCTAGCGCGCAGGCGGGGGTCCAGGGCCCGGCGCCGCGGCGCGCGGAGAGGCCGGCCTGGATTCCCGCGTGCGCGGGAATGACAAAAGAGAGAAACGTCACTGCCGCCGCCTGACGCCGGCCGCCAAACCATCGACAAGGGATTTCATCGAATGAAGCGACTGAACACGGACGTCCTCGCCTCGCTGCCCGCCGGGGTGGCCGTTCCCGCCTATGACCGCAAGGCCGTCAAGGTGGGGATCGTGCATCTGGGCATCGGCGCCTTCCATCGCGCCCATCAGGCCGTCTACACCGACGACGTGCTGGCCAAGGGCGCCACCGAGTGGGGCTATTGCAGCGTCGACCTGCTGGGGCCGGACGTGCGCGACCGCCTGGTCCCGCAGGACACCCTCTATTCGGTCTCGGCGCTCAGCGGCCAAGGCATGAAAACCCGCATCATCGGCTCGATCGCCGAGATCATGGTCGGCCCCGAGGACCCCGAGGCGCTGCTCAAGCGCATGGAAGACCCCAAGGTGCGCATCGTTTCCATCACCGTCACCGAAAAGGGCTACTGCCACGATCCGGCGAGCGGCGACCTCAACATGGCCCATCCCGGTATTGCGGCCGACCTCAAGACGCCCGGCCGGCCGACCACCATCGTCGGCTATCTGGTCGAGGCGCTCAGGCGCCGGCGGGCCGCCGGCACGGCGCCGTTCACCGTGATGTCGTGCGACAACCTGTTCTCCAACGGCATCATCGCCAAGCGCGTGGTGACCACGTTCGCCGACGCCATCGATGCCGATCTCGGCAAGTGGGTGAGGGACAACGTGGCCTTCCCCTGCACGATGGTCGATCGCATCACGCCGTCCACCACGCCCGACGACATCGCCAAGGTCGAAGCGGCGCTGGGCGTCCACGACGCCTGGCCGATCGTCTGCGAGCCCTTCACCCAGTGGGTCATCGAGGACAATTTCCCGACCGGGCGTCCGGCCTGGGAAACCGCCGGGGCCGAGATGGTCAAGGAGGTCGAGCCCTTCGAGTTCATGAAGCTCAGGCTTCTCAACGGCAGCCATTCGGCGCTCTCTTACCTGGGCACGCTGGCCGGCTACCAGACCATCGCCGAATGCATGGCCGATCCGGCCTATGTGCGCTTCATGCGCCGCCTGATGGACGAGGACGTCACGCCGACGCTGCACATGCCGGCCGGCGTCGATGTCGGCGCCTACAAGGACAGCCTGGTGGAGCGGTTCATCAATCCCGCCATCAAGCACCGCACCACCCAGATCGCCATGGACGGCTCGCAGAAGCTGCCGCAGCGCTTCTGCGGCACGGTACGCGGGCGCCTGGCGGCCGGTGGTTCGGTTAGCCACCTCGCGCTGGCGGTCGCGGCGTGGATGCGCTACGTGACCGGCATCGACGAGAAGGGGCATGCCATCACCGTTTCCGATCCCATGGCGGCGCGCCTCAAGGAAATCGCCGCGAAGGCCGGCAGAAACCCCGAAGCCCAGGTCAAGGGCTACCTGGGGGTATCCGAGATCTTCGGCCAGGACCTCATCGCGGCCCGGCCGTTCGTCGAGCAGGTCACCGGATGGCTGGCCTCGCTCTATGCCAAGGGCGCCCAGGCAACCGTCGCCGAGCATTACGGCAAGTAGCCCGGGTCCGGATCGCCGCGGGCCGCCATGTTCTTCGCGCTGTCCAAGATCCTGTGGTGGCTGGCGGCGCCCGCCAACCTGCTGTTCTTCCTGCTGGCGGCGGGCGTCCTGTTGTTGTGGACCCGCTGGCGGCGCCTCGGCAGGGGCATGGCGAGCGCGGCCACGCTCATGATCGTGGCGGTCACGGTGCTGCCAGTCGGGTCGTGGATGATGCAGCAGCTGGAAGACCGCTTTCCGGCGGTCTCCACGCTGCCGGCGCACGTTGATGGAATCGTCGTGCTGGGCGGCGCCGTCAATCCCTGGATGACGGTTGAACGGGGCCAGATCGCGCTCGGCGACCACGCCGAGCGGCTGACCGAGTTCGCCGCCCTGGCCCGGCGGTATCCGGACGCCCGTCTGGTCTTTACCGGCGGCACCGGCTATCTGACGCGACAGGACATCAAGGAGGCCGACGTCATCGCTCCGCTGTGGGAGCAGATCGGCCTCGACGCCCGGCGCATCCAATACGAGAACCAGTCGCGCAACACCTACGAGAACGCCCTCCTGTCGCGCCCGCTGGCCCGGCCGGACGAGACCTGGATCCTCATCACCTCGGCGTTCCACATGCCGCGCGCCGTCGGTTGTTTCCGCAAGGTGGGCTGGACGATCCTGCCCTTTCCCGTCGACTACAAGACCGGCCGATCCTTCGCCTTCGACTTCTCCCTGAATCCGGCGGGCCGGCTGATGTCCCTCAACGCCGCCGTCCACGAATGGCTGGGCCTGATCTTTTACCGTCTGACCGGCAAGACGGATTCCCTTTTCCCGGGGCCATCACCAAAGAGTTGATCGCCCCCCTTCCGTCATTCCCGCGAAGGCGGGAATCCAGGCCGGCCTTTCCGCGCGCCGCGGCCCCGGGCCCTGGACTCCCGCCTTCGCGGGAGTGACGGGGAAAGGAGCGGGGGTGATGGCCGCGATTGGATTCCTGCCGGCGGATTCATAAATGGTTAAGGCTTAACCATTTATAGAAGAGCGTGACGGATTTTCGCTGACTGGAAGGGATGGAGGGTATGGTGCGGGTCACTCGCCGCGGCATGACCATGGGTCTTGCCGCGGCAATTGGTGTTGTCGTCATCGGCATCGGAGGAGGGGAAGCCCGCGCGGAATCCCAGCCGTTTTCGCAATGGCTGGACGAGTTCCGTCGCGATGCCTTGAGCCAGGGCATCCGCCAGGAGACGCTCGACGCGGCCTTCGAGGGTATCGAACCGATTCCCCGGGTCATCGAGTTGGACAGGCGGCAACCGGAATTCACCCTGACCTTCCAGCAGTACATGGAGCGGGTGGTACCGCAGACGCGCGTCGAAAAGGGCCGCCGCATGCTGGCAGAAAACCGCGCCCTGCTTGATGAGGTCGGCGGCAAGTACGGCATCGAGCCGCGCTTCCTGGTGGCCTTCTGGGGCGTCGAGACCGATTTCGGGAGAGTGAAGGGCGGCTTCCAGGTGGTTCCGGCCTTGGCCACGCTGGCCCATGACGGCCGGCGGAGCGCCTATTTCCGGAAAGAACTGGTCAACGCGCTCAAAATCATCGACCAGGGCCACGTCAAGCCGGCCGATATGACGGGCTCCTGGGCCGGCGCCATGGGCCAATGCCAGTTCATGCCCTCGTCGTTCCTCAACTTCGCCGTCGACCACAACGGGGACGGCCGCAAGGATCTGTGGAACGACAAGGCGGACGTCTTCGCTTCGGCCGCCAACTACCTGACGCGGTCCGGCTGGAAAAACGATCAGACGTGGGGCCGCCCCGTGGAACTCCCCACCGGCTTCGACCCGGCGCTGGCCGGCCCCAAGATCCGCAAAAGTCTTGCCGAATGGAGCACCCTTGGGGTCCGCCGGGCGGGCGGCGGCGCGTTGCCGGGCCGTGACCTTCAGGCGTCCATCGTCTTCACCGAGGGACCGGGAAGCGCGGCCTATCTGGTGTACGACAATTTCGAAACCATCCTGAAGTGGAACCGCTCGGTGTTTTTCGCGGTCGCCGTCGGCTCGCTTGCCGATCGCATCAAAGGCGGGTAAGTTTTCAAGATCTTAGGCCTGCACTCGACGGTAACCACAAGATATCGATGACGAGGGGATGATAAAGATTCGCAACTTTCCGATGGCGTGGCGGCTGATCCTGGTCGTCGCAGGAGGGGTTTTCATGGCCTCCTGCGCCGAAACCGAGTTCATCGCCCAAACCGCCAAACGGATCGGCGTCAGCCAGGAAGAACCCTCGGCGACATCGAGCCTCTACAAGGTCGGCAACCCCTACCAGATCAACGGCACGTGGTATTACCCCGCCATCGACTACAGCTACGAGGAAACCGGCATCGCCTCGTGGTACGGCTCGGATTTTCACGGCAAGTCGACCGCCAATGGCGAAAAATACGACATGAACACCATGTCGGCCGCCCACCGTACGCTGCCGCTGCCCAGCTTCGTGCGCGTCACCAACCTGGAAAACGGCCGCAGCGTCATTCTCAGGGTCAACGACCGTGGACCGTTCGCCCGCGGGCGGATCATCGACGTATCCCGGCGCGGCGCCCAGCTTTTGGGTTTTGAAGGCAAGGGGACGGCGCGCGTCAACGTCGCCATCCTGGCCGACGAAAGCCGCGCCATCGCCCAGCAGATGCAACGGGGCACCGTGCAACTCGCCTCCGCGGACAGCCCTTTGTCGGTCGACCGCCTGCCGAAGTCATCGGTCAACAGCGAATCGCTGGCGCCGCCGCCCGGCGCCAAAATGGCTGCCGAACGGCCGGCGCAAAAGCTTCCTTCGGCGTCACCGGCGCCGCCCCGCGAGCAAACGCCGCTCGCAACCGAAACGCTTGCCAATCCCGTTGTCGAGGCCGTCGCCACCGTCGCCGTCGCGCCGAGCCAGATTTTCGTTCAGGCCGGGGCTTATTCCGTTTACGATAACGCCAACCGGGTTGCCGCCCGGCTGGCCGATGTCGGCAACGTCGGCATTGCCTCCGCATTGGTCAACAATCGCGACGTCTACCGCGTACGGGTCGGCCCGATGGCCAGCGTGGAAGAAGCCGACTCGACGCTGGAACAGGTCATCCGGGCGGGTTACAACGACGCCCGAATCGTCGTCGTCCAATAGCCGGCCGAGGCCGTCGCAGGCGGGTCATTTCCGGCCGGGAGCCATGATTTCACTAGAGACGGAAGCGACTGACATGCCTTGTGTTGTGAGGAAGAAGACCCTCTCCCGCCACACCGCCCGATCCCTGGGATTTGTGCTTGCGGGCCTGTTCCTGGTGATGCCGCCGGCCCATGGCGCATCCCTCGAAACCATTGCCCGCGAAGCCTTCCTCATGGATGCGGCCACCGGGGCGGTCCTCTTCGAGAAGGACGCGGACAAACCGATGCCGCCGGCCTCGATGAGCAAGATGATGACCGTCCACATGCTCTTCGAACGCCTCAAGGAAGGGTCTCTCTCGCTTGACGACACCTTCAGCGTCAGCGAGCGCGCCTGGCGGGAGGGCGGCGCCAAGAGCGGCGGGTCGACCATGTTCCTTTCGCCCGGCGAGCGCGTCCGTATCGAGGACCTCATCCGTGGCATCGTCATTCAGTCGGGAAACGACGCCAGCATCGTCGTCGCCGAGGGTTTGGCCAGCAGCGAGGAGGTCTTCGCCCAGGAGATGACGGCCCGCGCCCGCAAGCTGGGGCTCACTCAAAGCACCTTCCGCAACGCCACCGGCCTGCCGGACCCCGAGCACATGACGACGGCGCGCGATCTGGCGCTTCTCGCCATCGAGACCATTCAGGAATTCCCGGAGTATTACCGCATCTACGCGGAAAAGCAGTTCACCTATAACGGCATCCGGCAAGGCAACCGCAACCCCTTGCTCTATCGCGACACCGGCGTCGACGGCCTGAAGACCGGACACACCGAAGCGTCCGGTTACGGCCTGACCGCGTCGGCCAAACGCGGCGATCGGCGTCTTGTCCTGGTGCTCAACGGCCTGCCCAGCATGAAGTCCCGATCCCACGAATCCGAGCGGCTGTTGGAGTGGGGTTTCCGCGAGTTCGAGAACTACAAGCTGTTCGCCGCCGGCAGCACGGTGGCGGAGGCCGACGTCTGGCTCGGCGAGGAACGAAGCGTGCCGCTGCTCATCGACAGGGACCTGGTCATCACGCTGCCCCGCAAGGCGCGCGGCGAGATGAAGGTGGCGGCGACATTCGAAAGTCCGCTGCCGGCCCCCATCACCAAGGGCGACAGGCTGGCCAAACTGGTCATCACCGCCCCCGGTGTCGATCCCGTCGAGGTGCCGTTGTTGGCCGGCGCCGATGTCGGGCGGCTGGGGATCTTCGGCCGCCTTGGCGCGGCCTTGAAGTATCTGTTGTGGGGCAACGCCGGTTGAGTGGGAAGCCGTGCCAGGGGAAAGCCTATGACGCGCGGCGTATTCATCACCCTTGAAGGCGGCGAGGGGGGCGGCAAGTCGACCCAGGTCCAATTGCTGGCCCATGCCCTGGCTGCCCGGGGTATCGAGGTCACGGTCACGCGGGAACCCGGAGGCGCCCCCGGCGCCGAGCAGATCCGCGCCCTGCTGGTCAATGGCGAGACCGGCCGCTGGGATCCGTTGAGCGAAGCCCTGCTTCACTATGCGGCGCGCCGGGAGCATCTGCGCCATACCATCCTGCCGGCGCTGGCCGGCGGCCGGTGGGTCATCTGCGATCGCTTCGCGGACTCCACCATGGCCTATCAGGGATACGGCCACGAGCTGGGCCGCGAAGTGATTGCGGCGCTCCACGACGCGGTGGTCGGCGACCTGGCGCCGGACCTCACGCTTATCCTCGACATCCCGGTCGAGAACGGCCTGGGCCGCGCCGCCTCGCGCGGCGGCGAAGATCGCTACGAGCGCATGGACCGGAAGTTCCATGACCGGCTTCGCGAGGGTTTCCTCGATATCGCCAGGCGTGAACCCAGGCGTTGCGCCGTCATCGACGCCACCGGCACCGTGGATGAGGTCCAGGCGGCGATCCTCGGTGCCGTTCACCAGCGGCTTGGCGTGAACGTCCCATGAGCGGCATCGATGAAACCGACGCCCCCGACGGGCAAGCCGGCATTCCGCCGCCGCGGTTGAATCCCGACCTTGTCGGCCACGAGGCCGCGGAACGGTCGCTTCTCGACGCCTTCCGGTCGGAACGGCTGTCGCACGCATGGCTGATCTGCGGCCCGCGCGGCATCGGCAAGGCGACCCTGGCCTACCGCTTCGCGCGCTTCCTGCTGGGGCAGGGCGGTCCGGGCTCCAGCGGCCTGTTCGGAAGCCTGCCGGTAGCTGAACCCGAAACCCTCCACGTCGATCCGGACAGCCCGCTGTTCCGGCGCATCGCCGCCGGCGGCCACGCCGACCTGATGGTCGTCGAGCGTGGCTTCAGCGACGACGCCCGCCAGAAACTCCGCACCGAAATCGTCGTTGCCGACGTTAGGCGCATTGGCGGCTTCCTGGCCATGACGCCGGCCGAAGGCGGATGGCGGGTGGTGATCATCGACGCCGCCGACGAAATGAACCCCAGCGCCATGAACGCCGTGCTCAAGGTCCTGGAGGAGCCGCCGCCACGCTCCGTGCTGCTGCTGGTCTGCCACAATCCCGGCCGCCTGCTGCCGACCGTCCGCTCACGCTGCCGGCGGCTGGTCCTCAATCCGCTCGGCGAGGATGCCGTGGCCGGCTTGTTGACCCGCTTCGATCCCGGCATGGCCCCCGCCGATGCGCTGGCGCTGGCCCGTCTCGCCGAGGGTAGTGTGGGGCGCGCCTTGACACTCGCCGGGGAGGGGGGGCTGGCCCTCTACCGGGACCTCATCGGGCTGCTTTCCACGCTTCCCAACCTCGACATCCCGGCGCTGCACGAGTTCGCCGACCGCCTGAGCCGGCCCACCGCCGACAGCGCGTTCCGCACGGTCACCGAACTGTTGCGGAACTGGCTGGCACGCCTGATCCGGGCCGGCGCCGTCGCAACCGCGGGCGGCGGTATGCAAAACGATGCTGAATCGGCCCTGGCGGCACGACTGTTGGCCGCGGGCGGCCTTGAACGTTGGCTGGAGGTGTGGGAAAAGATCACCACCCTGCTGGCGCGGACGGACGGGGCCAACCTGGACCGCAAGAGTGTCATCCTCAACGCCGTCCTGACGATCGACAAGGCCGGACGCGCGTAAGGCGGCATCCGTCGCCCAGCAATAACGACTTCGTCGTGGGAAGGGAGAGACCAGGAATGGCTGGGGCCAAGCGCTACTACGTTACAACGCCGATCTACTACGTCAACGACGCGCCGCATATCGGCCACGCCTACACGACGCTGGCGTGCGACGTGCTGGCCCGCTTCAAGCGGCTCGACGGCTACGACGTCAAGTTCCTGACCGGCACCGACGAACACGGCCAGAAGGTGGAAAAGTCGGCCGCCAACGCCGGCATCGACCCCAAGACCTTCACCGACCGCGTTTCCCAGAATTTCCGCGACCTCGCCGCCCTCATGAAGTTCAGCAACGACGACTTCATCCGCACCACCGAGGAGCGCCACCGGCATTCATGCCAGGCCCTGTGGGCGCGCCTCATCGAGCGCGACCAGATCTATCTCGGCAATTACGCCGGCTGGTACGCGGTGCGCGACGAGGCCTTCTATGGCGAAAGCGAACTGACGGTCGGCCCCAACGGCAAGAAGGTGGCGCCCTCGGGCGCCGAGGTGGACTGGGTCGAGGAGCCCAGCTATTTCTTCCGGTTGTCCGCCTGGCAGGAGCCGCTGCTCAAGTTCTACGACGCCAACCCCGGCTTCATCCTGCCCAAGACCCGGCGCAACGAGGTGGTCAGCTTCGTCAAGGGCGGCCTGCAGGACCTTTCGGTGTCGCGCACCGGTTTCGGCTGGGGCATCCCGGTGCCCAACGACGAGGCCCACGTCATGTACGTGTGGCTGGACGCGCTGACCAACTACATCACGGCGGTCGGGTATCCCGATACCCAGGCGGATCAGTACGGCCGCTACTGGCCGGCCGACCTTCACATGGTCGGCAAGGACATCCTGCGCTTCCATGCCGTCTACTGGCCGGCCTTCCTGATGGCGGCCGGACTGGAACCGCCGAGGCGCGTCTTCGCCCACGGCTGGTGGACAAACGAGGGGCAGAAGATCTCGAAATCGGTCGGCAACGTCATCGATCCGATCAAGCTGGTCGAGGCCTACGGCCTGGATCAGGTCCGCTATTTCCTGCTGCGCGAGGTGCCGTTCGGCAACGACGGCGACTATTCGCACCGCGCCATGGTCAACCGCATGAATGGCGAACTGGCCAACGACCTTGGCAATCTCGCCCAGCGGGTGCTGTCGATGATCGGCAAGAACTGCGAGGCCGCCGTGCCCCAGCCTGGGCCGCTCGGCGCCGAGGATGATGCCCTGCTGGGTGAAGCCCACGCCCTCTACGGACGGGTCGGCGCCAGCATCGACGAGCAGATGTTCCACGAGGCCCTGGAAGCCATCTGGGCAACGGTCCGCGCCGCCAACGGCTATGTCGACCGTCAGGCGCCGTGGGCCCTGCGCAAGACCGATCCGGCCCGCATGAACACCGTTCTCTACTGCCTGGCCGAAACCGTCCGCCACCTGGCCCTGATCCTGCAGCCGTTCATGCCGGATTCGACGGCCAGGATGCTCGATCAGCTGGCGGTCCCGGCCGAATGCCGTACCTTCGCCTTCCTCGGCGCAGCCAATGCCCTGAAGGCCGGTACGGTGCTGCCGAAACCGCAAGGCATCTTCCCCCGCTTCGTCGAACCGGAGGGGCAGGGGGACGCCGCCTGATGCTGGTGGACAGCCATTGCCACCTCGATTTTCCCGACTTCGCTGACGATCTGGACGGGGTGATCGAACGCGCGCGGACAGCCGGCGTCGGCTGCATGCTGACCATCGGCACCCATGTCGCCCGCTTCGATGGCGTGCTGGCGATCGCCGAGCGCTATGGGCCGGTATTCTGTTCGGTCGGCGTCCATCCGCACGAGGCGGCCAAGGCTCCGGAATTAACGGCCGAGCATCTGGTCCGCATGGCGGCAAGACATCCCAAGATCGTCGCCTTCGGGGAAAGCGGGCTCGATTTCCATTACGACTACAGCCCGCGCGATGTGCAGGAGCGGGTTTTCCGCGCCCACATCGCCGCCGCCCGCCAAACCGGCCTGCCGCTGATCGTCCATACCCGCGAGGCCGACGAGGAAACGCTGGCCATCTTGGCCGAGGAACAGGCGAAGGGACCGTTTCCCGGGCTCATCCACTGCTTCAGCACGGGGCGCGCCCTGGCCGAAGGCGCCGTCGAGCTTGGCATGTATGTCTCGATTTCAGGGATCGTCACCTTCAAGCGGGCCGACGCGTTGCGCGACATCGTCCGCGACCTTCCCCTCGATCGTCTACTAGTAGAAACGGACGCCCCCTACCTGGCGCCGATTCCGATGCGGGGCAAGCGCAACGAACCGGCCTTCACCGCCCACACGGCGGCATGCGTCGCCGACGTCAAGGGTGTGTCGCCCGACGAGTTGGCCCAGCATACCACCGACAATTTCTTCCGCCTGTTCGCCAAGGCGGCGCAATCGTGGCCACCGGCCGCCCATCCATGAACCGCCACCAGGAGATGCCGGCATGCGCGTAACCATTCTCGGGTGCGGCGGGTCCAGCGGAACGCCTTCCGTCGACCACGGATGGGGCGCTTGCGACCCCGCCAACCCCAGGAACCGCCGCACCCGGCCGTCCATCCTGGTGGAAGAAGGCGACAGCCGCGTCCTTGTCGACACCTCGCCGGACCTCCGCGAACAACTCCTGCGGACCGGCGTCAACCAGCTCGATGCCGTCCTTTTCACCCATTCGCATGCCGACCACATGCACGGGATCGACGATCTGAGACCGGTCAACCGAGTTGTCGGCACGCCGCTCGATGTCTTTGCCAACGCCGAGACGCTGGAGGCCATCAACCGTCGCTTCGGCTATGTCCTGGAGCCGTGGCCGGCCGGCTCGACGGCCTTCTATCGGCCGGCGCTGGTGGCCCACACCATTGATCATGCCGAGCGTTTCGCCGTCGGTTCCATCCCGGTCGTCGTCTTTCGGCAGGATCACGGCTATTGCGACACCCTGGGCTTCCGCTTCGGCCCGATCGCCTATTCGAGCGACGCCGTGGCGCTGCCCGAAGACGCCTTCGGTCTGCTCGACGGCGTTCAGGTTTGGATCATCGGCACGCTGATGGACAAACCGCACCCGACCCACGCCGACGTCGACAAGGCGGTCGGGTGGCTCAAAAGGGTGGGGGCCAAGCGCGGCATCCTCACGCACCTGAGCGGCCGGCTCGATTACGCGACCCTGGCGGCGCGCCTCCCGGAAGGCGTCGAGCCCGCTTATGACGGCATGGTCATCGACTTTCCTTCCTGAGGAAAACCCCCTGGGCGAGCGAAAGAACCCTTTCGCGAAGGAGGGCGCCCCGTCATGCCCAACGCCCATCCAGCGCCCGAAAATCCCCCGATCGCCGTTTAGTTCGTTCTCATCGAGAACAGCGCTAACTTATTGGTTTAAAAACATATGTCATTATTTTTCATAATATACATTATGCGAATAATGCTAACGACCATTCTTACCCTGATGTCTCACATGAAGCACTCGGCGCGGCCTCCTTCGAACGTCGCCTCCTCCCCGATGCGCGACCGCCATCTTGAATGCCGTAAAATTTCTGAAGGCTCAAAGCGAAAACCCTGACGGGCCGCTTGCCGTCCGAATGTCCACGGTATGCCCTTTCAGGCCCGGTCTTCCCACGGGTTGATGGCGGGCACGCCGGCGGCGATGAAGGGTTGGACATCCCGCGTCGCCACGGCAAAGCCCCGCACGGCCGCGATGGCGGCGATCTGGCCGTCCGCCACCGAGATGACGCGCCCGTTGGCGCGGGCGCGTCCGACAACCGCCGCATAGGCCGTCGCGGCCTCCTGGTCGAACGGCAGGATGCGCGGCCCGAACAGCCCCACCAGCAGTTCGCGCAAGGCGGCATCGAGCCCATCCCTGCGCCTGCCGTCCGGCAAGGTCGCGATGCCGACCAGCAATTCCGCCAGACTGGTTGCCGTCAAATACAGCGTCTCGGCCGCCTGCCGATCCAGCCATGCCCGCACGCCAACGTCGCCATTGAGTCTCATCGGCTCCGAAACGACGTTGGTATCCAGGACGATCATTCGAATACCGCCGGCTCGGTCGGAGCCTGATCGCGCGCGATGTCAAGATCGACACCTTCGAAGCGCTGCCCGAAAGCGGCCAACTCCGACCCGATCTTGAGGCGCGTCTTCGGTCGTACCGCTTCTTCCAGGATATGCCGGATCTCCGCCTCCGCGCTCCGTCCATGGCGGGCGGCACGCAGCTTGAGCGCGCGATGCGTTTCCTCCGGAAGATTGCGAACCGTAACGACGGCCATCTGATAGCACTCCCTAATAAATGAAATCAATGCTATCATATCTATATAAATGATAGCAATACGGCGCCTCGCGGCCTCGGATCGACATGCCCCGCGCAAAGAAAGCGCGAGAGCCACAAGCCCTCGCGCCTCGAATGCGTCCGTTCGCGGAATGCGTTATCGCTTCGGGGAGAGCTGCTCCTTTGTCCTTGGCAGTGGATTATCGGTGCTCCCCTGCCCGAACGCCCTGCCCGGCCGTTTGTTCCAGGGCGTCTGGATCGTAGCCGGCATCAACCTGGGCCTCCCGCGGCGCGGCCAGCAAGAGGACGATGTAACCGACGATGGCCGACAACAGCGACCCCGCCAGGACGCCGATCCGGATCGCCGCGCTCTGATCACCTTCCGGAAACGCCAATTCGCCTATGAAAAGGCTCATGGTGAAGCCGATGCCCGTCAGCACCGCGACGCCGTAGATTTGGATCCAGCCGCTTCCGTCCGGGAGTCTGCCCAGGCCGAGGCGAACAGCCCCCCATGTCGTCACCAGCACGCCCACCTGCTTGCCGATGAATAGGCCAAGAATGATCCCGAGGGTGACTGGTTCCAGAAGCGCCTGAAACGTCAGTCCGGCCAATGGCACACCGGCGTTGGCGAATGCAAAGAGCGGAAGGATGCCGAAGGCCACCCAGGGATGGAGCATGTGTTCCAGACGAACCAGTGGCGGCTCGTCCACGGCCCCCTCCTCCCGCAACGGAATGGCAAAAGCCAGCGCGACGCCGGCCAGGGTGGCGTGTACGCCCGATTTGAGCACGCACGCCCACAGAAAAATGCCGACCAGGATATACGGCGCGAGCCTCGTCACGCCGGCGCGATTGATGACGATCAGGGCGACGATGCCGGCCACCGCCAATCCGAGCGCTTCCGCCGAGAGGTCCGCGGTATAGAAAAGCGCGATGATGACGATGGCGCCCAGATCGTCGATGATCGCGATGGCGAGAAGAAACACCTTGAGCGATGCCGGAACACGCGGTCCCAAAAGGGCGAGAACGCCGAGCGCGAAGGCGATGTCGGTGGCCGCCGGAATGGCCCACCCGGCGGCCGTGACCGGGTTCCCCCAGTTGACGGCAAGGTATATCGCGGCCGGGATGGCCATGCCGCCGGCCGCCGCGATGGCCGGCAGCGCCGCTTGGGACAGCGTCGCCAGCTTGCCGCCCATCACCTCGCGCTTGATCTCCAGGCCGATGAGCAGAAAGAAAATCGCCATCAGGCCGTCGTTGATCCAGTGGAGCAGAGATTTCGAGAAGCCGATGTCCCCGAAAAGGAGCGACACCTTGGTCCGCAACAGGCTGAAATAGAAATCCCCCCCGGGAGAATTCGCCCATACCATGGCGATGGCGGACGCAATGACGAGAAGAATGCCGCCGGCCGCCTCGAGTTTCATGAACTGCAGGAGAGCTTGCGCAGGCAAAAGAATGACGTGCGTTGGTCTCGGCATTCGGGCGTCCTCCTGGGGCAACGGGTATTCGTAAGGTGGGGCAAATCCGGGACCTGTCAACGAAACCGCAACTGGCCCGTCTGCGGCCTCCCACGGCCGGCTGGATCGTGGTATGCCTGCAAATCCTATCAAGCCCGCGAGTGAACCCATGCGTCCGACCGACCATCCCGATCCCCTTCGCCGTCTGCTTGCCATCATGGTCCGCCTGCGCGACCCCCAGGGGGGATGCGTCTGGGACATCGAACAGAGCTTCGCCACCATCGCGCCCCACACCATCGAGGAAGCCTACGAGGTGGCCGACGCCATTGCGCAGTCCGACATGGCGGCGTTTCGCGAGGAATTGGGCGATCTGCTGCTGCAGGTCGTTTTCCATGCCCAGATGGCGTCCGAGGCCGGCCACTTCGCCTTCGACGACGTGGCAACGACCATCTGCGACAAGATGATCGAACGCCATCCCCACGTCTTCGGCGATGCCGAGGTGGCCTCCTCCGTCGCCCAGACCCGTCAATGGGAAGCCCAGAAGGCCGAGGAGCGCCGCCGCAAGGCGTCCGCCAACGGCCAGTCGGCACCGAGCGCGCTCGACGGCGTCATCCTCGCCCTGCCGGCGCTGACCCGCGCCATCAAGGTCCAGAACCGGGCTGCCCGCGTCGGTTTCGACTGGAGCGCCGCCGATCAGGTCCTCGACAAGATCCAGGAAGAAGCCGCCGAGATCGCCCACGAGATGGCCACCGACGCGCCACCCGAGCGCCTCGATGACGAGATCGGCGACCTGCTGTTCGCATGCGTCAACCTGGCCCGCAAGCTCGGCATCGAGCCCGAAGGCGCGCTTCGGCGCGGCACCGCCAAGTTCGAACGCCGGTTCCGCCGCGTCGAGGCCCTGCTGGCGGCCGCCGGCCGCACCCCAGAGATGTCCGACCTCGACGAGATGGAAGCCCTGTGGGATCGGGCCAAGGCCGAGGAACGCGGCAGCGACTGACGCCGGTTTTCGCGGCCCGCGCCGTCGTCTATGATGACGGCCATCCGAACACCGGTCATCGGCCGCGACCCCGGAAGAGAAGACAAAGCATGACCATGATCCCCGCGCGCCGTCTTGCCGTCGCCACCGGTTTTTTGGCGGCAACCGCCTTGCTCGCCGCCTGCTACCTGCCGGTTCGCTTCGATGCCGAAATCGAGGTCGACCGCAGCGGCTTCTACTCGATGATCTTCGACGGCTACATCGTCCACGTGCCGCTCCGTCAGGATTTGGCCGAGAAGAAGATCGGCCCGTCCGAAGAGAAGGAAAAGGTCGCCGTGGTGATGCGCGACCTGAAGCGGGACAAGGCGTTTACCGAGGTCGCCTACCAGAAGCAGGGGATCTTCAAGGTCCACTGGACCCGCAAGGACGACCTGATGCGTGTCGGCATGGTCACGTTCTTCCGGCGCAACGAGGCGATCCTGACTCTCAAGTATTTGAAAGACAATATATATTTGAAGAACCAGGGGGTCATCGTCATGTCCGCCGGCGACACGAGCAGGACGGTCCGCCAGCAGATCGCCGACGCCGGGCTCAACATGACCGGCGAGGTCCGCCTCATCACCGACGCCAAGGTCCTCCAACACAACGCCACGCAGGTACAGGACGCCGCCGGCAAGCCCGGCAAGAAGATCTATGTCTGGCGCCTGGCCGACCTCAACGCGCCGACGCCCCTCCTCGTCCTGGTGCCGGGCTGAGGCGGGGCCGAAATCTGGAGTATTTCGCGGCCGCGCGGGATTACCACTTTATTGGTCGTCATTCCCGCCTTCGAGCCTGTGAAGGAATCCAAGGTACCATTTCTTTGTTCGTTACCCCGGCCGAGCGCAACGTGAGCCGGGGTGCTGGAGCCGCGGGCAGGAACGTGAGGTTGTGGAGAGGCGGATCAGGGGGAAGCCGGGTTACGGCCTTAC
>JACZKS010000122.1 GCA_014859895.1 Rhodospirillales bacterium | reverse complement strand
TGATGGGGGAGGGCCGGGGCGGGGGTGTTGCGCCGCCGCTTCGAACTTCAGACGGCCGTGCCGCCGACCGTCAGGCTGCCGACCTTGAGCGTCGGCTGGCCGACGCCGACCGGGACGCTCTGGCCGTCCTTGCCGCAGGTGCCGACGCCCTGGTCCAGCGCCATGTCGTTGCCGACCATGGAAACGCGGGTCAGCGCATCGGGGCCGTTGCCGATCAGCGTCGCCCCCTTGACCGGGGCGCCGATCTTGCCGTTCTCGATCATGTAGGCCTCGGTGCAGGAGAACACGAACTTGCCCGAGGTGATATCGACCTGCCCGCCGCCGAAGTTCACCGCATAGAGCCCCTTCTTGACCGAGGCCAGGATCTCGGCCGGCTCGTGCGCCCCGGCCAGCATGTAGGTGTTGGTCATGCGCGGCATCGGCGCGTGGGCGTAGCTCTGCCGGCGGCCGTTGCCGGTGGGCTTCACCCCCATCAGGCGGGCGTTCAGGCGATCCTGGATGAAGCCTTTGAGAATGCCGTCCTCGATCAGCACGTTGCGCGCCGACGGCGTGCCCTCGTCATCGACGCTGATGGAACCCCGGCGATCGGCGATGGTGCCGTCATCGATGACGGTCACCCCCGGCGCCGCCACCCGCTGGCCCAGCAGGCCGGCGAACGCCGACGTGCCCTTGCGGTTGAAGTCGCCTTCGAGCCCGTGGCCCACCGCCTCGTGCAGCAGGATGCCCGGCCAGCCCGGCCCCAGCACCACCGGCATCTCGCCGGCCGGCGCCGGCACCGATTCGAGGTTGACCAGGGCCCGGCGCAGGGCCTCGTCGACCGCCGATTTCCAGCTTTCCGGCGTCAGGAAACGCTCGTAGGTGACCCGCCCGCCGGCCCCGAAGGCGCCGCTTTCCATGCGCTCGCCCTTGGCGGCGACGAGCATGACGTTGAAGCGCACCAGCGGGCGCACGTCGGCGGTGCGCTCGCCGCCGGGACGCACGATCTGCACCGCCTGCCATTCGCCCGAGAGCGTCACCATCACCTGGCGCACGCGCTCGTCCTTGGCCCGCGCGTAAGCGTCGACCTCGGCCAGGAAGGCCAGCTTCTTCTCGAAGGGGATGCCGGGCAACGGGTTCTCATCGGCATAAAGGCTGCGGTTGGTTTTCTGCGGCGGCTCGGCAAAGGCGCCGCCGGTCCCGGACAGCACGCTGCGCACCGTCGCCGCGGCCCGCCCGATCGCCGCCTCGGAAACCTCCGAAGCGTGGGAATAGCCGGTCGTCTCGCCGCTCACCGCCCGCAGCCCGAAGCCCTGGGCGGTGTCGAAGCTGGCGCTCTTCAGGCGGCCGTCATCGAAGATGAGCCCCTCGGACTGGCGATACTCGAGAAATAGCTCGCCGTCGTCGGCGCCCCTCAGCGCCTCCCCGACGAGGCCCTCGACGCGCGAACGATCGAGCCCCGCCCGCTTGAAAAACAGCTCGTCGGTGATGGAAAGATCGCTCACGGAATACTCCTCTGTCTTAGGCCGGCGCCACCCCCATAGAAAGGCGTTGCACGCCCCAAGATCAAGCGCCGATCGCTCGGGCCTCGCAATTTCCGCCCGTCGGTGCCGTCTTGACGGTTCGGCCAGGACGTCCTATCTGCCCTTCATACGTGGTGATTTGCCCGGCCGGCTTGCGACCACGCTAAACAAACCGCTAAAAGGTCGGAGCTCGCGGAGCCCTGACCCCGGCGGATCGGGGTTTTTTTATGGCCGGGGTGGAAGAGGACAGGGGGAAATGACCAAGGACACAGCCGGACAGGGCCGGTGGCGCGAGGCCACCCGATTGGTGCGGGGCGGCCTTTCCCGCACGCCGTTCTCGGAAACCAGCGAGGCCCTGTTCATGACCTCGGGCTACGTCTACGCGACGGCCGAGGAAGCCGAGCAGACCTTCAAGGGCGACATCAAGCGCTACATCTATTCGCGCTACGCCAACCCGACGCTCACCACCTTTGAAACCCGCCTTGCGCTCATCGAGGGTGCCAGATTCTGCCACGGTACCGCCAGCGGCATGGCCGCCGTCTTCGCCGCCCTGCTCGCCCCCTTGAAGGCCGGCGACCGGGTGGTGGCGGCGCGCGCGCTGTTCGGGTCGTGCTATTACATCATCGCCGACCTGCTGCCGCGTTACGGCATCCAGACCGAATTCGTCGACGGCACCGACCTTGAGCAATGGAAGAAGGCGCTGTCGCGCCCGGCCAACGCGGTGTTCCTGGAAACCCCCTCCAACCCGACGCTCGAAGTCGTCGACCTCGCCGCCATCTCGACGCTGGCCCACGCCGCCGGCGCCCGCGTCGTCGTCGACAACGTCTTCGCCACGCCGATTTTGCAGAAGCCCCTACAGCTCGGCGCCGACCTCGTCGTCTATTCGACCACCAAGCACATCGACGGCCAGGGCCGTAGCCTCGGCGGCGCCATCCTCGCCAACGACGAGGCGCTGATCGAAGAGCAGATCTTCCCGTTCCTGCGCCACACCGGCCCGGCCTTGAGCCCCTTCAACGCCTGGCTTTTGATCAAGGGGCTGGAAACCTTGGACCTGCGCGTCCGCCGCCAGGCCGAGAACGCCCGCACAGTGGCCGATTTCCTGGCCGGCCAGGGCGGTATCGCGCGCGTGCTTTACCCCGGCCGCGCCGACCACCCTCAACATGAATTGGCCCACCGCCAGATGGCCGGCGGCGGCACCATCGTGGCC
>JACZKS010000121.1 GCA_014859895.1 Rhodospirillales bacterium | reverse complement strand
GGCAGGTTCTGGGTGCCGGCCCGCCGCCGGTCTTCCTGGCCGCCGCCCTTAAGCAAGGGCTCGATGCGAACGCCATCCTCGACGATAAGCGCCCCGATGCCCTGGGGGCCGCCGATCTTGTGGGCCGACAGCGTCATCAGGTGAACGCCGAGCGCCTTCATGTCGAGGGCCAGGCGGCCGGCCGCCTGGACGGCGTCGCAATGGACCAGCGCGCCGTGCCGGCGGGCGATCTCGGCCACCTGGGCCACCGGCTGGATGACCCCGGTTTCGTTGTTGGCCAGCATCACCGAAACGACCGCTTTGTCGCCGATCCCCACCAGCATCGTCGCCAGGTGGTCGAGGTTGACGAGGCCGTCGGCGTCGACCGGCACGACGGCGGCCGACGGCGCGGCGCCGAGAACCGAATCGTGCTCGACGGCCGACACCACGATGGCGGGACGGCCGCAGCCGCAAAGCGCCAGGGCGTTGGCCTCGGTACCGCCGCCGGTGAAGATGACGCTGGAGGCAGGCGCGCCGGTGAGCGCGGCGACGTCCTCACGCGCCTCTTCCAGCAGGCGGCGCGCCGCCCGCCCGAAGGCATGGACCGAGGAGGGGTTGCCCACCGTCGACAATGCAGCCGCCACCGCCGCGGCCGCCTCGGGCCGGACGGGAGTGGTGGCGTTGTGATCGAGATAAACCGGGGGCTTCATGGCTTCATGAGCGCCTGCCGGAACCAAGCCTAGCGGGCGGCAACGCTGCTTTGTTGTTCCAATTCCTCGAAGATCAGGCCGCTGCTGCCCAATACGCGCCTCTCGACTATGTCGGCGACGGTAACGGAACTGAGGTAAAGGTAGATCTGGTTTCCCAGTTCCTCCCACAGGTCATGGGTCATGCAGCGGCTTTTGTTGAGATGACAGCCCGACGGCGAGCCGGGCGTACAGCGGGTCGCCTTGATCAACTCGTCGACCGCCATGATGACGTCGGAAACCCGCGTTTCGCCGGGTTCGCGGGCCAGCAGATAGCCGCCCCCGGGGCCGCGCACACTTTTCACCAGCCCGCCCTTGCGCAGCTTGCCAAAAAGCTGCTCGAGGTAGGAAAGCGAGATTTCCTGGCGATCGGCGATGTCCGCCAGCGCCACCGGTTTACCGCCGCTATGGCTGGCCAAGTCGACCATCGCCATCACCGCGTATCGTCCTTTTGTGCTCAGTCTCACCGCGCTGTCCCCCTGGTTCGCCGTTCGTCCCTAAGCGACATCGCGGCTGCCGCCGCGCGCCACGACTTTCGCGTTCTCTTCATCATCGTCCGATCCTTCCACGGCAGTGCCAGCGCCTTCATGGGCGCGCAGGCGCTCCTCCAATTCCTCGATCTTCTCGGCCAGCTGGCCCATCTGGCCGCGCATGGTGTCGATATTGCGCAGGACGGGGTCGAACAGTTCGTCGACCGGCGTCCCGTAGGCCACAAATTCCTTGGCTTTCGCCTTCTGCTTGTCGCGCGGCATGATGACCCGGGCCGGAATGCCGGCGGCGGTGACGCCGCGCGGAATGTCGCGCGTCACCACGGCGTTGGCGCCGACCCTGGCCCCTTCACCGATAGTGATCGGCCCCAGAACCTGAGCGCCCGATCCGATGATGACGCCGTCTTCGAGCGTCGGATGGCGCTTCTTGTTCACCTGGGAGCGGGACTCGACGGCGGGCGAGGTGCCGCCCAGCGTCACACCCTGATAGAGCGTTACGTCGTCGCCGATCACCGAGGTTTCGCCGATGACCACGCCCGAACCGTGATCGATGACCAGGCGGTTGCCGATGCTGGCCCCGGGGTGGATCTCGATGTTCGTCAGCATCCTTCCGATATGGGAAACGAAGCGGCCGGCCAGCAGCCAGTTATGGCGCCACAGGCCATGGGCGAGGCGATAAACGAGCAGGGCTTGGAAGCCCGGATAGCACAGGATAACCTCGGCCCGCGAGCGCGCCGCGGGATCGCGTTCCATGATGGCGTCGATGTCGCTGCGAAGCCTCTTGAAAAACATGGACTCTTCTATATCCTACGCGCGCTTTCCGGTGGTCCGGCTGACGATGTTTCAACTTTGGGGAAAAATCACCTCGGTCAATCCCCCACAAAACCACTGGCTATATAGGAAATCCGACAAATTTAATCAAGTTTTGTCGGCGGACGATCCGGTGAATTGCAGGAATTTCCTGCCTTTCACCATCATGAACTTTTTCGAAATTCCCTAGGGATAACGTTCGCGAAGGACGATGCCTGAAGTCACCCTGAATGGCCCCGATGGCCGGCTCGAAGGCCGTTACCATCACTCGAAAAACATCAATGCGCCGATCGCGTTGTTGCTTCATCCCCATCCGCAGCACGGGGGGACGATGAACAACAGGCTGGTCTACACCATGTACCAGGCGTTCGTGCGGCGTGGATTTTCCGCCCTGCGGTTCAATTTCCGCGGGGTCGGTCGCTCGCAAGCCGAATTCGACAACGGGCAGGGCGAACTCAGCGACGCCGCCGCCGCGCTTGACTGGATGCAGGGCCACAACCCCAACGCCGCCGGCTGCTGGATCGGCGGCTATTCGTTCGGGGCCTGGATCGGCATGCAGCTGATGATGCGCCGGCCCGAGATTTCGGGATTCATCGCCATTTCGCCGCCGGCCAGCATTCACGACTTCTCGTTCCTGGCGCCCTGCCCGTCGTCGGGCATGATCGTGCACGGCAACGTCGACGACATCATCCCCATCGCCTCGGTCGACAAACTGGCCCACAAGCTGTCGAACCAGAAGAACATCAAGATCGATTACCGCGTCATCGACGGGGCCGACCATTTCTTCGGCGGCCACCTCGAGGAGCTCAACCAGCACATCGAGACCTACCTCGACAAGGCGCTGACGGAAACCGCCTGATCGGCCGTTGCTTGGCGACGCCGGGAAGGGTTGATCGCGCGTGGCGATTTCCGCGCCATGGGCGATCGATTTCCATGTATTTCCCGATTCGGTTGCGCCATAATGCGTTGCCTTTCAGCTTCATAAGCAAGAAAACACCCGCACCCCCACGATCATGACCCCATTCACAAGGCAGATGACGGCCACCGCGGCCGTCGCGATTCTGGCGACCGGATCGCCGGTTTTGGCCGCCCTCCAACCCTCGGCCGATCTACGGCCGGAGATGGTCTCCGTTTCGATGCCGATCGGCGAGAAATTCTCGGCGACGGGCGACAGGCCGATCCGGCCTTCGCTGCGCCAGGCCGAACCCCGCGGCGCCGAGGACGCGATCGAGGCGGAGCGGCGCAACCTTCTGCTGGCCCCGCCCGCCGACGAGAGGCTGCACCTATACGTGGCCGGCGCCGTCGGCTTCATCTTCGCCGCGCTCTTCATGCTGGTGATGCTCAGCCGCAAACCCGCCCGGGACCCGTCCGCCGAAGCCTAGCCGAACCCGCCGCCGTTGTACGCCCCGAGCGATTGTGCTAAATGCCGCCCGGCGATTTTCGGCAATTTCGATCCAGTTGAACAACGGACCAGGACCCGCCCCATGACCACGTTTCGCTCGGACTTCGTGCGCGCCGTCGCAGAGCGCGGCTACATGCACCAGTGCACCGACATCGAGGGCCTCGACGACTTGGCCGCCGGGCAGCGGGTCACCGCCTATATCGGCTTCGACTGCACGGCCCCCAGCCTGCACGCCGGCAGCCTGGTCTCGATCATGCTGCTGCGCCGCCTCCAGCAGACCGGCCACAAGCCGATCGTGCTGATGGGCGGCGGCACCACCCGGATCGGCGACCCGTCGTTCCGCGACGAGTCCCGTCCGCTCCTGGACGACGCGAAGATCGCCGTGAACATGGCCGGCATCCAGAAGGTGTTCGCCAAGTTCCTGACCTTCGGCGACGGGCCGACCGACGCCGTCATGGTGAACAACGCCGATTGGCTGGATACCCTCGAATACATCCCGTTCCTGCGCGATTACGGCCGCCACTTCTCGGTCAACCGCATGCTTTCCTTCGACAGCGTCAAGATCCGGCTCGATCGCGAGCAGCCCCTGACCTTCCTGGAATTCAACTACATGATCCTCCAGGGTTACGATTTCCTGGAGCTCAACCGGCGCCACAAGTGCGCGTTGCAGATGGGCGGCTCGGATCAGTGGGGGAACATCGTCAACGGCGTCGAGCTGGCCCGCCGCGTCGACGGCGCGACGCTGTACGGCCTGACCACGCCGCTGCTGCAAACCGCCTCGGGGGCCAAGATGGGCAAGTCGGCGGCCGGCGCCGTGTGGCTCAACGAGGACATGCTGCCCGCCTACGACTACTGGCAGTACTGGCGCAACACCGAGGATGCCGACGTTGGCAAGTTCCTGCGCCTGTTCACCGATCTGCCGGAGGCCGAGATCGCCCGGCTGGAAGCCCTGCAAGGCGCCGAGATCAACGACGCCAAGAAGATCCTGGCCACAGAGATCACCCGCCTATGCCACGGCGGGGCGGCGGCGGCGGCGGCCAGCGAAACGGCCAGACGCACCTTCGAGGATGGCGCCATCGGCGATCAGTTGCCGACGATCGACGTACCGATGGCGGAACTCGAACAAGGGGTGGCCGCCTTCGAGCTGTTCCGGCGGGCCGGGCTGGCCGCCAGCAACGGCGAGGCCAGGCGCCTGATCAAGGGCGGCGGCGCCCGCATCAACGACGCGCCGGTGGCCAACGAGACGCAGCCGGTGACGCTGGCCGACCGCGCCGGCGAGGGCGTGATCAAGCTGTCCGCCGGCAAGAAGAAGCACGCCATCGTGCGGGCCGTCTGAACGCTCAGCGCGGGGCCAGAAGCCTCGGCGCCGGCTCGGCCGGCGTGGCGGGTGGCGGGGTGTCAGCCCCGTCGAAGATACCGAACAGCTTGCGCAGGAAGCCCGGCGCCAGCACGGTCAGCGGATTGACCGTCACCTTCGGCTTCTCGATGGGTCCGGTCATCTTGTAGGTGGCGGCGAACACGCCGCCGCCCTTCTCGCCGCCCGAGAACAGGCCGCCGATGAATGGGATGTTGCCGAGCGCCGAGTTGACGGCATAGGCGGGAACCAGGGTGCCTTCGACATCCAGCACCTCGGCATAGGTGAAGATCTTGCCCGATGCCGTGAAGCCGAGGGCGGAGCCGTGCACGCGCCCGTCCTTCAGCGTGATCACCCCTTCGTGCTGGGTGAACGGAATGTCGAGGTCGGAAAAGCTCAGGCCCGGGCCCTGCAAGGCGTCGACGATGCCGGTCAGCGCCATGTAACTGACCAGATGGGCCAGAACCGGCGCCTTGATGACCCTGAAATCGGTGGCCGTCAGCCGCCCGGTCAGCGGTGCGCCGGGGGCGGCATCGTCGAAGGTGCCGCGGATATCCAGGTTGCCGCCGACCATGTTCTCGTAATAGCCGAAGGTCCTGAGCGTCTCGCCGGCATCGTTGCTGACCACGGTCAGGTTACGGTTGCCGTCCTTGCCGGGCTCGATGCGCACGGTGAGCGTCCGGTCCCCGACGAGGACGCTGGACAGCGTCACCGCCCGCCATTTGCCCTCCGCCCGCGCCAGTGTGCCCCGGACCTGGCGGATGGCCTGCCCAGGACCGATCCACACCTGGTCGAGATCGACGGCCACGCTGAGGTTCGGCTTGCCTTCCGTTTCCTTGAGCGCGGAATCATCCGAAAACAGATCGTCGATGACCGGCTCAAGATCGAAACTCGCACCATGCGCGCTGACCGTCCAGCCGCCGTCGGCACCGGCCACGATGGCGCCCTTGAGGTCGGTCCGCCCGAAGGCCAGTTCGGCCAGATCGACCCGTTCCAGCCGGCCACTCGCCTCGTTGATGGCGACGGAGCCCCGCACCTTCAGATCCCGGGCGGCGACAGTGAAGGAGGGAATGCCGGTAATGCGCTCCCCCTGAAGGGTAAGATCGACTTCCGCCGACCCGGCGCCACCCGCCGGTTTGGACCAGCCGGCCTCGGGCAGGGCGAGGCTGGCCTGGGAAAGGTCGAGCTTCGTCTTCATGCGTCCCAGGCCCGAGGCCAGGATCTCCCAGCGCACCTCGGCGCCGATCGGGCCGTCGATGAACTCGGGCGAGAACGGCGCGAAGGTCAGCCCGAACTCCTCCTCGCGCTGCTTGTCGTCCACCGTGCCCTTCAGCACATAGAGGGCCTGTACCGGCGCCTTATCGTCGAAGTTCCGGCGCCATTCCAGCGTACCCGGTATGGTGCCCAGGTTCGCCTTGCCGGAAACGACCATGCTTCGGTTGTCGAGGCGCAGGTCCAGATCGCCATTGGAAATGCTCCGCCCCAGGATGGCGTTGGCGACGGAAAGCTTGCGCAGGCGCGCCGTCGCCGAAACCGTGACCTGGTCGATGGTCAGATCGTGTTCCAGGATGAACTTGAGCTTGAGGCGCGCCTTGGCGTCGCCGGACGACTGATTGGGATCGATATTGATCTTCGAGGCGAGCCCGAGCGGCTTGTGGTCGATCAATTGGATGGCCCGCTTGGCCGGCCCCTGGATGGCAAGGTCGACCTCCAGGTACTGGTCGTATTCGTCGAGCCCGGTGAAGGTCAGGTGGCCTTCGCTGGAGGTCAGACCGAAGGCTTCCCCCCGGCTGACTGCGATATCGAAGCGATGCCGGTTGAAGGTCGCGGTCCCGTCCACCCGGGTGGCCTTGGGCATCGGCGACAAGTAGTCGACGGTCATCCCGACCAGCCGCATGTCGCCGCTCAGATGAGTAATGGCGACGTCATCACCGCCGCGAACGACGGCCTCGACATTGACGCGCGCCTCAGCGACCCGCCCGGCCGACATGTTGGCGGTGACCCAAGTATGCGCGTCTTTCCCCCATGCCGCCGGCCAATAGCGGCCCACGTCATCGGCCGGAACCTCTTGCAAGCCGCCTTCCGCCTGGATGCGGGTCTCCTCACCATCGCGACGGATGTCGGCGGTCAGCGTCGCCGTCGGGCCGCCGAGATCGGCCTCCACCGACACCACCTCCAAATGGTTGCCGCCTTCGCCCAGGTTGACCTTGGCGGTCAGCGAGCGCAGGGGAACCCGATGGCCGTTGGACGCCGGCATGAGAAGGCTTCCCCCCTCGCCCAAGTCCACGGTCAGATGGTCCACCGTCAGCACTTGGTCGGCGCCGCGATAGAGCCCGTTGGCCGTGAGCCCGGCCACGTCGACCGATTGGGCCAGCGGCGCCGGAAGGTCGATCCGCCCGGCGCCGCCCTTCATCTCGAAGTCCACCGCCTCGACGCCACCATCCATCTTCATGCTGACCAGCAGCCTTCCGCTCAGCGGCACGGCCGCCCCCTCGAGGGCGGCAAACTGGGGCGACAGGCGGGCGAAGGTGGCGGGAACCAGGTCGGAAAACCGGACCCCGAAGTCCAGTCGGTCGGTGCTGCGCCGATAGCCGCCCAGCAGGACGACCCGGGTCACGCGTTCGTCGCTCTCCAGATCGAGCGAAATCTCTCCTTCGACGCCGTCGGCGTCGCGGCGAAGCGAAACCTCGGCATGGGGGGCGCGCCACAGGGTGTCGAGCCGGCGGTCGACGATCATGACGTCGGCGTCGCGCACGACAATGCGCGACAGGTATCCCATCGGCCCGACCTCGTCGGGTTCCGCCGACAGGCGCGCCAGCAGCCGGCTGGAAAGCACGTCGGATGCCTCCGCCCCTTGGCCGAAGCCAACCTCCAGCGTACCGTCCTCGCGCCGGGTCACCTGAAGGCTGGGTCGATAGAGCTCGATCGAGCGGGGCGCGACGATGCCCTTGAGCAGCGCCTTGACGCTGAGCGAGAGCGAAAGCTCGGGCACCACCGCCACCGCCGTGCCGCCCGCCCCCACCGCCCGCACGTTG
>JACZKS010000120.1 GCA_014859895.1 Rhodospirillales bacterium | reverse complement strand
CGACCGCCTGGCCCTGGCCAATGGCGCCTTGTCCGTCACGGTCGGCGCCGCGGTTGTCGCGGACTTCTCGATTTCCCTCAGCCTGACGACGATAGAGGCGGCGAACGGCGCGACAGCGACGACCACCGTCACGGTGGCCTTTGCCATCCCGGTCGCCGACAGCACGATCTCGGCGGGTCCCGACCTCACCGTGGCCGAGGACGGCACGGTGGCGCTGTCGATCACGCCGACGCTGGCCGGCGGCGAGACGATCCAGTTCATCACGATTGCCGGCGTGCCCTCCGGCGCGCTTCTCTCGGCCGGCACCGACAACGGCGACGGCACCTGGACGCTGGCGCCCGATCAACTGGCCGGGCTCACCATCACGCCGCCCGCCGACTTCAATGGCAGCCTGGAGCTGACCGTCTCCGCCACCCTGACGGAGGGCTCCGTGACGGCCGCCGATTCCGTCGCCATCACCGTCACCCCGGTTGCCGACAGCACGGTCTCGGCCGGCCCCGACCTCACCGTGCCCGAAGACGGCACGGTGGCCTTGGCGATCACCCCGACTCTCGCTGGCGGCGAGACGCTGGCCTCGATCACCATCGGTGGCGTGCCCTCCGGTGCGCTTCTCTCGGCGGGCACCGACAACGGCGACGGCACGTGGACGCTGACGCCTGCCCAGCTGGCCGGCCTCACCCTGACGCCGGCCCTGGATTCCAACGACGACATCACGCTGACGGTTCAGGCGACGCTGACGGATGGCTCGGTGACGGCATCCGATAGCGTTGCCATCACTGTGACCCCGGTTGCCGACGTGCCGGTGGTTTCGGGAGTGGGGACGGGCGACGAGGACACGGCGATCGAGCTGGCCATCGACGCCTCGGTTCCGGACAGCACCGAGACGGTGGCCTCGATCACCATCGCCGGCATTCCGGCTGGGGCAGTCCTGGCGGTGGGCGCCGACAGCGGCCTGATGCTGACCGGCAACGTGCTGACCGGATCGGGCGAGGGCGGCCGTTTCACAGCGGCCAACCTGGCAGCCCTGGCCGGCGGCGCACTGACGATCACGCCGCCGTTGAATGCGGATGCCGATTTCGAACTGGCGATCACCGCCGTCTCAACCGACGGCGGCACCAGCGAGGCGGTCCTGCCGGTCAGCGTGACTCCGGTCAACGACGCGCCGGAAACTCAGGATTCCGCCGCCGAGGCGGTCGAGAACACGGTGCTTGAGGGGCAGCTTCAGGCCACCGATGTGGACGGCGACGACCTGACCTTCGCCCTGGCGGAGGACGGCGGGCCGGCGCACGGCAGCGTGACAGTCAACGCGGACGGCAGCTACACCTATACGCCGCATGCCGGCTACAACGGCGAGGACAGTTTCACCTACATCGTTTCGGACGGTCAGGGCGGTTACGCCACGGCAACGGTGACGATCGCCATCGCCAATGATGACATTCACCTGGTCGGAACCCCGGGCGACGACGTGCTGACCGGCGGCGCCGGCGACGATGTCCTCGAAGGACGCGAAGGCGACGACATCCTGGACGGAGGTGCCGGCGACGACACGCTGAAGGGCGGCACCGGTGACGACGTACTGACTGGCGGCGCAGGAGACGATCTTCTCAAGGGCGATGGCGGTGACGATATCCTCGACGGCGGTGCCGGCGACGACACCCTGGACGGCGGGGCCGGCGACGACACGGCGGTGTTCAGCGGCAACTACGCCGACTATACCATCACATTGAGTGACGATCTGATCATTGTGTCGGGCCCCGATGGCACCGACATCCTCGACAACATCGAAACCTTGACGTTTGGGAACGGCACCGTTGCCGTCGATACCCTCGGCCTGCCGCCGGTGGTGTCGCTGGAAGCGGCGGCGGGAGACGAGGACGAGGCGATCCAGCTTTCCATCTCGGCGTCGGTGCCCAACGCCATGGAAGGCATCGCTTCCATCACCATCGCCGGCCTGCCCGACGGCGCCGAACTGTCGGCCGGCACCGACAACGGCGACGGTACCTGGACGCTCACGCCCGGCCAGCTTGAAGGCCTGACCCTGACGCCGCCCGCCGATTTCAACGGCAGCCTCGCCCTTTCGGTAACGGCGGCCTCGACCGCCCTGGCGACCGAGGCGGTGTCGAGTTCGCCGGTGCCGCTGAGCGTTTCGGTGAGCCCGGTTGCCGACGTGCCGACGGTTTCCGTCTCGGCCGCTTCGGGGGCCGAGGATTCCTCGCTGGCGCTCGCCATCTCAGCGTCGGTTCCCGGCAGCACCGAGACGGTGGCCTCGGTCACCATCAACGGCGTCCCGGCCGGGGCGACGCTTTCGGCCGGCACCCGCAACGACGACGGCTCGTGGACGCTGACGGCGGCGCAACTGGGCGGCCTTACCCTGATGCCGGCCGCCGACTTCAACGGTGCGTTCAACCTGAGCGTTTCGGCGACCTCGACCGACGGCGGCATCAGCCCGGCGGCCACGCTTGCCGTCGACGTCATGCCGGTGCCCGAGAGCGTCAACCTCCACTTCCGGGTCAGCAACGGCAACACCATGGCCCCCACCTGGGCCATCGACAGCACCAATGGTGCCGATCTGCCGGGGCCGGATGCCTTCGGTGAGGCCGAGGTCTTCCAGTTCGGAGGCAACGACATCCAGTATTCCTACGCCGATGCCGACACCGCCACGGTGTCGTTGATCGACGCCTGGAACAGCGTCAAGAACATCGAGGCGGTCAGCGAACAGTCGGCCGACGTCGTATTGCAGAACTTCGTCCATACCGACGTCACGCTGGGCGACGGCGGCGACAGCACGGTGACCATCGACGGCGCCAAGCGCGGTACCATCGTCACCGGCGACGGCGACGATGTCATCGACATCGACGCGCTGACCAACAACGACGGCTGGAGCAACCTGTTCGACGTCCGCTCGGGCGCGGGCAACGACACCATCACAGTGACCGGCGACAAGGGCTTGACCGAGGTGCTGGCCGATGGCGGCGCCGGCAATGACCGCATCACTGTTGACGGCAATTACGAGAAGGCGACCCTGGACGGCGGGGCCGGCGACGATACGCTGCTGGGTGGCGCCGGCAAGGACACGCTGATTGGCGGTACGGGTTCCGACCTGCTCGACGGCGGGGCGGGCGACGACACGCTGCACTATGCGGTCGATGACAGCTGGTCCAGCCTGTATCAGGCCAAGAACGTCGGCAGCCCCGGCGAGGCCGGGACCAACGAGACCGTCAACCTGGCCGGCATGAACCGCAGTTCGGACGTGTTCATCGGCGGCGAGGGCGTGGATACCCTTCAACTGACCGATGGCAACGACGCCCTTTTCCTCGACGACAGCTTCAGCCCCAGCCCGACCGACGGTCCGCGCATTTCCGGCATCGAAATCATCAACGCCGGGGCCGGCGACGACGTCGTCGACCTGACCAGCGAGCGGTATGCCATCGGCGACGTCACCATCGATGGCGGCGCCGGCAACGACGTGCTGTGGTCCGGCGGCGGGGACGACGTCCTGCTGGGCGGCGAGGGCAACGACCGGCTCTATGGTGGTGCCGGTGATGACCGGCTGGACGGCGGCACCGGCAGCGATACGCTGGACGGCGGCAGCGGCAGCGACATCCTGGTCGGCGGTGCCGGCAACGACATCTTGCGGGGCGGCGCGGGAGAGGACGTAGCTGTGTTCGCCGGTTCGTTCGCCGCCTACGCCGTCAGCATCGATCACGCCACGGGCGTCATCACGGTGTCGGGCCCCGACGGCACCGACACCCTGAGCGGCATCGAGACCTTGCGCTTCGATGACGGCGACATCTCGGCCGACGTCATCGGCAGCGCGCCGACGCTCGACGTCATCCCGGCCGCCGGCGACGAGGACGCGGCCATCGCCTTGGCCATCGTCGTGACCATCAACAATCCGTTCGATCCGCTCGGCGCCATCACCATTTCCGGCGTGCCGGCGGGGGCGACGCTTTCGGTCGGCGCCGACAGCGGCCTGACGCTTGCCGGCAACGTGCTGACCGGGTCCGGCGAGAATGGCCAGTTCACGGCAGCCAACTTGCTGGCTTTGGCGACCGGAGCCATCACGATCACGCCGGCCACCAATTCCGATGCCGATTTCACCCTGTCGGTTACGGCTGAGACGGCCAGCGGCGTCGCCGCCGAAGCGGCGAGCCTGCCGGTGACGGTCAACGCGGTGGCCGACGCCCCGAGCCTTGTCGTGACCGTTGGCGAGGGGACGGTGGTCAGCAGCGACAACGATACCAGCCTCGGCATTGCCGTTGACGTCTCCAGGCCGGCGGTTCCCGGTCTGCCGGATACCTATGGCCAGAACGGAACCAACGGCGCAGACACCATCGAAGCGGGTTCCGGCGACAACAGCGTCAACGGCGGTGCAGGCGACGACACCCTCTATGGGGATCGTCACTGGGAAACCGCGGGCTATGGGAACGACACTCTTTTCGGCGGCGCCGGCAATGACACCCTGGTCGGGGGCGACGGGGCCGATCAGCTTTCCGGGGGCGACGGCAACGATACCCTCCATGGCGATTTCCACTGGGATACCGCCAACCCCGGCAACGACATCATCGACGGCGGCGCCGGCGACGACACCATTACCGGCGGTGCCGGCCACGATCAGATTTCGGGCGGAACGGGAAACGACAACATTTCCGGCGACTTCAGCGGGGGGCCCTACGCCGTCGGCAACGATGTCATCGATGCGGGCGAGGGGGACGACATCGTCACCGGCGGCGCCGGCGACGACCAGATCTTGGGGGGAGCCGGCAACGATATCCTCTACGGCGACTTCAGCGGCGGCCCGTCGGTTTCCGGCAATGACGTCATCGACGGTGGTTCCGGCGACGACATCATCATTGGCGGCGGCGGCAACGACCGCATCGCCGGCGGTGACGGCGACGACTATATCGAGGGCGATTTCAATTATGCCACCGCCGCCGACGGTGACGACGTCATCGATGCCGGCGCCGGCAACGACACCGTCATCGGCGGTTACGGCAACGACACCATCGCCGGCGGCGCCGGCAATGACATCCTTTATGGCGACGTGACCTGGAGCACGACGGGCAGCGGCGACGGCAACGACATCATCGCCGGAGGCGGTGGTGACGACACCATTTACGCCGGCGGCGGCAGCGACGTCGTGGTCTATGCCGGCCGGCGCGAGCAGTACCAGATCACCCAGAACGGTGACGGCTCGTTCACCATCGTCGATACGGTCGCCGGACGCGACGGAACCGACACGGTCTACAACGCCGAGACCTTCCGCTTCTCGGACGGCGACGTTGCTTCGGGGAATCTGCTGTCTGGTACGGGTGGAGGCAGCGGCGGTGGTTACGATGCCACGATCTATCCGCTGATCATCGCGGCCGGCTTGACCGACACCGACGGCTCCGAGAGCCTGGGCAGCATCACCATTTCCGGCATGCCGGCGGGGGTGACGCTGTCGGTCGGCGCTGACAGCGGCCTGACGCTGACCGGCAACGTGCTGACCGGCTCCGGCGAGGGCGGGCAAT
>JACZKS010000119.1 GCA_014859895.1 Rhodospirillales bacterium | reverse complement strand
CCCCATCATGGCCGCCACCGTGGGCGACCCCGCGACGCCGGCCGCCCCGGCCGGCGCGCCGGAGGCGCCATTCTTCGCGCCGGCGGCCACACCGCTGCTTTCCAGGAGAGCCAGGTTGAGGCTGGCGATTTCAGAGACCGGACGGGTGTTGTTGGTGTTCCAGACGACGAACTGCTGCGAGGCATCGGGGCGGATGGCCAGAATGGCCTCGTACATTTCCCTGGCCTTGGTGATCTGCCCGGTGTTCTGGTAAAGGATTCCCATGCCCATGAGCGCGTGCACGTCCTTGGGCTCGGCCGTCAGCGCCTTGCGGAAATGGGCCTCGGCCACGGCGTAGTTGCCCATGCCGAGCGCGGCTAGGCCGAGTTCCGCCTCGGTGTTCGCCTTCATGGGGCTGGATGCCCAGAATTCCTCCTTCAGGATTTCGGTATTCTTTGTCATGCCGCAGGCGCCGACACTTACAGCCGCCATCAGACAGACGGCATAGCGAAGAAACTGTCTTTTCACGATTCCATCCTCGTCGCCGGACCCTGCGGATATCCGGGCGCCTCATACGAGAACGCCAAGAACTCGCGCGAAATATCATAAACTGATAGCGGCGAGATACTAACATTCTATTAATCCACGTTTTTTCGCGGCCCGTCAGCCGCCCCAAGCTCACCCATTCTCCCAATTCATTGACGTTTACCTGGAAGTCGTTACCTTGATCTCGTGGCATTTCGTTCAAGGTTAAAGCGTATGCGCCAACGCACCCTCAAACGCGGACTGGCCCTGTTGAGCGCGGTCTGGATGATTTCCGTGACGTTGGCGCTGTTCGCGTCCGCTCCCGGCCCCGAGGCCGAAACCCGGCGCCGCCAGCAGTTGGAGCAAAGCCTGGGCGAATGCCAGGAACGCTTTACCACCGGCTTTGAGCGATACGAATGCACGTCGTCGCTGTTGCGCCAGCAATCATGGGACGTCGCCCTGCTGTGGACACAACGACTGGTCATCCTGTTCGGCCCGCCTTTGGCCGCGGGAGCGGTGTTCACGCGCCGCAAGATTCGACTTGAGCGGCTTCGCGAGGAGAGGCGCCATCGCGATCGGTTAAAACGCCTGGATCGCGAGGACCATGTCGTCGGGCATCGCGCGGGCGGTTCGGAGTCACACCATGTTCATGCCCCGCAACATACCGCCAACGGCAGAACATCCGTAGCGGAACACCCGGCCCCACGGCCTGGCCATACGCCGCATAAATAGCATGGCGATTAGAGAAAGGCCCCAGCGAGCCGACCTTACGCCACGTCCTCTATCAAAGGAAAATGGTACCTTCGAGGTAAAGGACGGCGCGGCCGGCGATGCTGACGCGCGAGCCCTCGTCGCGGCAGAACAATTCTCCGCCCCGCCGGGAAATTTGCCGGGCGTGCAGATCGGCCTTGCCGAGGCGGGCCGACCAATAGGGAATCAACGTGCAGTGGGCAGAGCCGGTGACCGGATCTTCCGGAATGCCGTGCGCCGGCGCGAAGAACCGCGAGACGAAATCGCAATCCTCGCCCGCCGCCGTGGCGATCACGCCGCGCGGTCCGAAAGCCGCGAGGTCCACCATGCGCGGGCGCAATCCTCGCACCTCGGCCGCCGAGGCGTAGACCATCAGGTAGTTGTCGGCGACCAGGACTTTCTCGGGTTTCCCGCCGACCGCCTCGATAAGTCCGGCGTCCGGCTCCACCTCGGAGGCCGGCTTGGCGGGAAAATCCATGACCAGCCGATCGCCCTCACGCGCCACCGTCAGCCGCCCGCTGCGGGTCTCGAAAGTGACCGACGACCTCGTCGGTTCCAGCCGGTTGAGCAACAGGTGGGCGCTCGCCAACGTCGCATGCCCGCACAGGTCGACCTCGCAGGTCGGAGTGAACCAGCGCAAGCCGAAGCCGTCGCCGTCCGGCACCAAGAACGCCGTCTCCGAAAGATTGTTCTCCGCCGCTATGGATTGCATCTGCTGGTCGGAGAGCCAAGCCTCGAGCGGACAGATCGCCGCCGGATTACCTGCGAAGACGGAATCGGTGAACGCGTCGATCTGGAACAGGGACAGTTTCATCATCTTTCCTTTCAACCCATTCGGCGCCGGCCGAAACAATTGTCGAAGTGCGCCAGTGCCACCTTGGGGTAGTAGGCCATCGACCCGGGCGCCGAGAGCAGCAGCAGGGTCACCGCCTTGGCGCCCCCCGCCTTTTCGTGCGTCAGATCTATCAGGTGGCGTCCGATACCCTGCCCCTGCCATGCACGGTCGACCGCCAAATCGGACAGATAGCAGCAGTAGGAAAAATCAGTGAGCGAACGGGCGACGCCGATCAGCCGCCCCGCGCCGTCGCGCGCGCAAATGATCAGGCTGGCGTTTTTCAGCATGCTTGAGACGGTACCGGGATCATCCACCGGGCGGCGTTCGGCCAGGCCAGAACGTCGCAGCACGTTGATGAATTCCTCCACAGCGAGGGCACCCTCGACCGCATAGGAAACGCCGTCGGATGAAGTTTCCATGGTCGCCTAGTCCTCCAGGAGAAGGGTAATTCGCCGATTGTGCTTGCCTTTATTCTCGATCTTGCCGATCGAGACCCGCCCGATCTCGCCGGTACGCGCCACGTGGGTGCCTCCGCAAGGTTGCAGGTCGACCCCCTGGATTTCGACCAGCCGCACCCGACCGCCACCGGTCGGCGGCTTGACCGACATGGTCCGCACCAAGTCGGGCTTGGACGCCAGTTCGGCATCGCTGATCCAGCGCGTCTCGACGGCGTGATCCTCCCCGATCAGGCGGTTCAGTTCCTCGCTCAGCCGGTCCTTGTCCAGCCCCGTATCGGGAAGGTCGAAGTCGAGACGGCTCTTGTCCTCGCCGACGGCGCCGCCGGTCACTCCTTGCGGGATGAGGGCGCACAGCAGGTGCATGGCGGTGGGCATGCGCATCAACCGATGGCGGCGCGGCCAGTCGATTTCCGCCGTCACCGTGCCCCCAACCTCTGGCCTTGCCTCACCTTCGGCCGGTATATGCAGGTGCTCACCGGTTTCCCGGTCGCGGCGCGCCTCGACGATGGCAATGGTTCGCCCGTCTTCCAGGCGCAAGACACCGGCATCGCCCGGCTGGCCGCCGCCGGTCGCATAGAAGACCGTGCGGTCCAATTGGATGCCGCGCGCATCGACCGCCATCACGGCCGCCTGGCAGGATCTTGCGTAGGCGTCTTCCCGGAAGATTTCCTCGGTCATTGCTGGCCTCCCTGGCTATCCGACCTGTTCCTTCGATACGGCACGCCCGCTGGCCGATCAACCCGCTCCGCCGCCCCCCCTTCAGATCCGCGGCGTGCGGCCGCGCGACATTTCGTCGATTGCCGGCTGCTTCCAGAAGGGCAGATTCGCCTCCCGTTCGGCATCCGTACGGCAGAGCCCGATATCGCGCAGGTCGCGCTCGCCCATGGTGGCCAGGTAGGCGCGATAGCGTTGCCGCTGTTGCCAAGTGGCGATTTTCTCGAGCGCCCATCCGCGTGCACCCTTCAGCCAAGCCCCCACCGCTGGACCACAAACTCGACTGGCCCAGGGGAGTAAGCCCCCAGAGATTGTACGGGTACAATTCCTTGTGTCCATCACACATATCCCGAAATTGTATCGATGCCCTGAGGATGTATTGACACAATTTCACCGTCAATGTATTTATTGTATCCATGACAATATGGAAGCCTGACCTATCACATCACACCGGCCCCCTTTATCTCGCCATTGCCGACGCCATGGCCGCCGGGATCGAGGGGGGTGAACTCAAGGCTGGCGACCGTCTGCCGCCGCAGCGCATCCTGGCTTTCGATCTGGGACTCACCGTCGGGACGGTCACGCGCGCCTATGCCGAGGCCGAGCGGCGCGGCCTGGTGACCGGCGAAGTCGGACGCGGCACCTATGTGCGAAGCACCGACACCAAGCGCACCCAGCCTCTCTTCTCCATCCGGCATGGAGAAACCACGGAGTTGCTGGACCTCAGCCTGAACTATCCGGTGGAGGGCAACCGCGGGCTTCTTTTTGCGCAGGCAACTGCGGCAATCGCCCGCGACCCCGCCGTTGCCTCGCTGCTCAATTACCAGCCGGCCGCCGGCCATCCGCGCCACCGCGCAGCGGCCACCGAACTTGCGGTGCGGGTTGGCATGCCTCGCGATCCCGAGCGGATCGTGGTGTGCAGCGGCGCCCAGCACGGCATAACCGTCGTTTTCGGATCGCTCTGCCGGCCGGGCGACGTAGTACTGGCCGAGGAACTGACCTACCCCGGCATCATCGCCGTGGCACGCCTTCTGAATTTACGCCTGCGCGGGGTTGCCATCGATGGCGAGGGACTGCGTCCCGACGCCTTCGAAGCCGCCTGCCGGAAGGGTGACGCCAAGGCGCTTTATTGCGTTCCGACCTATCAGAATCCGACCAGCGCCGTCATGAGCGAATCCCGGCGCGCCGAAATTGCCAATATCGCCCGCAAATATAGCGTCGTCGTCGTCGAGGACGACGTGTACGGATTCCTCCACGACAATCACCCGAAGCCGCTGAGCGCCTTCCTGCCGGAGAGCGCTTTCTTCGTTTCAAGCGCCTCGAAATCGATGATGCCGGCATTGCGGATTGGATTCGTGATGACTCCGCCGTCGATGACGGAAACCATCGCCGAAACCGTGCGGACCACCAGCTGGATGGCCAGCCCGATCGCCGCCGAAGTGATGACCCGGTGGATCGAAGACGGCACCGCCGCCGATCTGGTGCGCCAGCATCGCGCCGAATCGCGGGCCCGCCTCGCCATCGCCGAGCGGATTCTCGCCGGCTATTCCTTCCAGTCCGCCCCCGGCACCTTCCACATCTGGATGCCCCTGCCCGCGCCGTGGAGCGCCGACGATTTTGTTGGCCGGGCCGCCACCCGCAATGTGCGGCTGATCCCGGCCAAGCCATTCGCCGTCACCGGCATGGTGCCGCAATCGCTCCGGCTGTGCCTGGGGAGTCCGCGCACGCGAGAGGAACTTGAGACGGCCCTCGGCGTTGTCGCCAAACTGCTCGCCAGCGGGCCGACGGCAGCGCGCTTCGCCGTCGTCTGATCGCCGATTTTACGCCGTGAAGGGCCGCACCGTGTGGCCGTGGTTCAACGGGCCGTGGCCGTGGCCGAACCCCGGATTGGTGCGGATCGCCTCGAACACGTAGGCACGGGCTCGCCCCACCGCATCGCGCATGCTCATGCCCTGGGCCAGTCCGGCCGCGATGGCCGACGCCGTCGTGCAGCCGGTCCCGTGGGTGTTGGCGGTATGCAGGCGCGGCCCCTCGAAGGTCTCCAGCAAATGGCGCTCTTTGAACAGCAGGTCGACGACGGTGTCGCCCTCCATGTGACCGCCCTTCACCAGTACGTACTTCGGTCCCAGGGTGGACAGCATCATGCCGGCCGCCAGGGCCGTCTCGCGGTCGCGAATCGTCATGCCGGTCAGAGCCGCCGCTTCGGGAATGTTCGGCGTCAGCACGGTCGCCAACAGGATCATTCGCCGCTTCAAGGTGGCCACCGCCTGGGCTTCAAGAAGCGAGGCACCACCCTTCGCCACCATCACCGGATCGACGACGATCGGCACGTCGGGAGCTTTTTCCTGAAGGACGTCGCAGACCGCATCGATGACGTCCGGCCGATGCAGCATGCCCACCTTGATGCAGTCGGCCCCAATGTCGTCCAGCACCACTTCCAGCTGTTGGGCGATGAAAGCTGGCGGCACCTCGTGGATGCCGAAGACGCCTTGGGTGTTCTGGGCGGTCAAGGCGGTAATCGCCGTCATGGCATAGCCGCCCAACGCCGTCACCGTTTTGATGTCGGCCTGGATTCCGGCGCCGCCGCCTGAATCCGAGCCGGCGATGATCAGCACGCGTCCCTTCATGGCGGTTCCCGTGTCCCCGATGTCCCGTCAGCCGGTAGTTTCGGCGATCACTTCCAGCAAGTCGTCGACGATCTTCTCGATCAGCACCGCGTCCTCGCCCTCTGCCATCACGCGGATCAACGGTTCGGTCCCAGACTTGCGGATCAGCAGACGGCCGACGCCGTTCAGCCTATTTTCGGCGTCGGCGATGGCCGACTTGACGCGGGCGTTCTGAAGCGGGGCCCCGTGTTTAAAGCGGATATTCTTGAGAACCTGCGGCAACGGATCGAACACCCGACAGGCATCGCCAGTTGTCCGTCCGGTGACGACTATCGCGGAAAGCACCTGCAACGCCGCAATCAGGCCATCGCCGGTCGTCGAATGGTCGCCAAGGATGATGTGGCCTGACTGTTCGCCGCCCAGGTTGAAGTGGTGTTCACGCATGTGTTCGACCACGTAGCGGTCACCCACCGGCGTGCGCACCAGATGAAGGCCGCGTCCTTCCAGATAGCGTTCAAGCCCCAGGTTGGACATGACGGTGGCGACCACACCGTTGCCGGCAAGCCGCCCCTCGTCCGCCCAGTGCGTCGCGATCAGCGCCATCATCTGGTCGCCATCGATGACGTTGCCGTTGGCGTCGGCCATCAGCACGCGGTCGGCGTCCCCGTCGAAGGCGATTCCCAGGTCGGCGCCATGCGCCAGCACCTGGCTGCGCATGGTGTCGGTATGGGTCGACCCGCATTTCTCGTTGATATTGAAGCCGTCGGGATCGACCGCCACCGGGATCACCTCGGCGCCCAGCTCCCACAGGATTTCCGGAGCAACCCGATAGGCCGCGCCGTTGGCGCAATCGACGACGATTTTCAGGCCGTCCAGGCGCACGCCGCGCGGCACCGTCTGCTTGACATGTTCGATGTAGCGGCCGACGGCGTCGTCGATACGCCTTGCCCGGCCCAGGTTCTCGGGCGGCACCAGGAGGCCGGTCATGTCACCCGCCATCCATCGTTCGATTTCCTCTTCCACCTCGTCGGACAGCTTGAACCCGTCGCCGCTGAACAGCTTGATGCCGTTGTCGAGGTAAGGGTTGTGCGAGGCCGATATCATGACGCCGGCATCGGCCCTGAGGCTGCGCGTCAGCATGGCAACCGCCGGCGTGGGCAGCGGCCCGACCAGGAAAACGTCCATACCCATCGAGATGAACCCTGCCGTCAGCGCCGGTTCAAGCATATAACCGGAAAGGCGGGTGTCCTTGCCGATGACGACGCGGTGGCGACGATCGCCGTTGATAAAATGGGCCCCCACCCCCATGCCGACCTTGAGCGCCGTTTCGGCGGTCATCGGTTCGCGGTTGGCGGTGCCTCGAATGCCGTCGGTTCCGAAATATTTCCGTGTCATGGCCCAGACCGATCAAATCCCGTGTGCCGGGAGGTACATCAGAGCCGCGGTTTTGCCAACTCTTTCTTCACGGCGGGCCGTCGGGCCGACCTGCCTCGGCGTCGGCGATGGCCTGCCAGACGGCAAGGGCCTGGCGCGTCTCCGCCACGTCGTGGACGCGCAGGATGTGGGCCCCCCTGGCGGCACCGGCCAGGGCCGCCGCCAGCGATCCAGCCAGCCGTTCCGCCGGCGGCTCGCCGTGGCTCAGCCGCCCGATGAAGCTCTTGCGCGACACCCCCAGCAAGATCACGCACCCCAGGCCGAGGAATAGCTCCAGGCAACCGAGGATGCGCAGGTTATGGGCGACAGTCTTGCCGAAACCGATGCCGGGATCAACGGCGATGCGCCGCCGCGGAATGCCTGCCGCCTCGCACGCCGCGATGCGATCGCGAAGGTAATCAAAAACGTCGAGAGCGGCGTCGACGTACCGGGGGTCGTTCTGCATGGTGCCCGGCTCGCCCTGCATATGCATGAGCACGACCGGCGCCGCCGCATCGGCCACGACCCCCGGCGCCCTTGGGTCGCCTTCGAGCGCGGTAATGTCATTGACGATGCGGGCGCCGGCCTCGAGCGCCGCCTTCATGACGGCGGCCCGCCGGGTGTCGATCGATACGGCGAAGCCTTCCGCCGCCAGGGCGCGCACCACCGGCAGCACCCGGGCCGTCTCGGTTTCCGGCGAAACGGCGGCCGCTCCCGGCCGGGTCGATTCGCCACCGACATCGAGAATGTCCGCACCCTCCGCCACCAACCGACGGCCGTGAGCGATGGCTCGTTCGGCATCCAGGAATTCACCGCCATCGGAAAAGCTGTCGGGGGTGACGTTGATGATCCCCATGACGAGTGGCTTGTCGACCCCCAGGCCGGCGAAAGTTGGTCGTTCGGCGGCGATAGCATCCAGTGTCGCCTCGACATGGCGAGCGAGGCCAAAACCCTCCGCCGCTGCCCAGGCGAGGACTTCCTCGGTCGGCGCCGCGATGGCAACGGTCCCCTCGATACGGCGGATCAGCACCTCACAACGCTGGGGCCGGCATGTGGCGCGGCCATTGCCGTCGAGTGGCCGGATATAGACCCGCGCCGCCGGATCGTCGCCCTCATGCAGAAAGCCCCGCGGGAACGCGGGGCCTTCGGCTTTTTCGAGGATGCCGGCGGCTCGGCTCATGATCCCGGCTGGGGCTCGGCCTCCAGGCCTCCCTGCGGCCCCTTGTTGGCCTTGCCGGCGGACGGCACCGACGACTTGCGGCCGCTGCTGTCACGCGGCGTCGGGGTCGGCTCGTCGTCGGCAGTGGGGCGCACGATGGGCTCGCCACGCAGCAGCGCCTTGACCTCCTCGCCACTCAGGGTCTCGTACTCGAGCAGCGCCACCGCCAGCTTCTCCAACTCGTCGCGATGCTCGGTCAGGATCTTTTCCGCCAGCATCTCGCCGTTGTCGATCAGCCGGCGGATCTCGTCGTCGATCAGCTTGGCCGTGGCGTCGGAAACGTTCTTGCGTTGCGTCACCGAGTGGCCGAGGAAGACCTCTTCCTCGTTATCGGTGTATCGCAGCGGCCCCAGCTTTTCGGAAAACCCATATTCGGTGACCATGCGCCGGGCCATATCGGTGGCCTGCTTGATGTCGTTGCCGGCGCCGGTAGTGATATTCTCCGGGCCAAACACCAGCCGCTCGGCGACACGACCGCCGAACGTCATGGCGATCCTCGATTCAAGCTCCAGTTTCGAGTAGCCGTAACGATCGCGCTCGGGCAGCGACATCGTAACGCCGAGAGCCCGCCCGCGCGGGATGATCGTCACCTTGTGCAGGGGATCGTGCTTGGGAACATAGAGCGCGATGATGGCGTGCCCCGCCTCGTGATAGGCGGTCAGCTTCTTCTCGTCGTCGGTCATCACCATGGAGCGCCGTTCGGCCCCCATGATCACCTTGTCCTTGGCGTACTCGAATTCGGTCATGCCGACCAGCCGCTTGCCAGCCCGGGCCGCCAACAACGCCGCCTCGTTGACCAGATTGGCCAAGTCGGCGCCGGAGAAGCCCGGCGTACCGCGAGCGATGACGCGGGCGTCGACGTCGGTCGCCAGCGGTACCTTGCGCATGTGGACCTTGAGAATCTTCTCGCGGCCCAGGATGTCGGGATTGGGCACCACCACCTGACGGTCGAAGCGGCCGGGGCGCAGCAGCGCCGGGTCCAGCACGTCGGGCCGGTTGGTGGCGGCGATCAGGATGACGCCCTCGTTCGATTCGAAGCCGTCCATCTCGACCAGCAACTGGTTCAAGGTCTGCTCGCGCTCGTCGTTGCCGCCGCCCAGTCCGGCGCCGCGATGGCGCCCGACGGCATCAAGCTCGTCGATGAAGATGATGCACGGCGCGTTCTTCTTGCCCTGCTCGAACATGTCGCGGACGCGGCTGGCGCCGACGCCGACGAACATCTCGACGAAATCGGAGCCCGAGATGGTGAAGAACGGCACGTTGGCCTCGCCCGCGATGGCGCGGGCCAGCAGCGTCTTGCCGGTACCCGGAGGGCCGACCAGCAGACAGCCCTTCGGAATCTTGCCGCCCAGGCGCTGGAACTTGTGAGGATCCTTCAGGAATTCGACGATCTCTTCGAGTTCCTGCTTGGCCTCGTCGATGCCGGCTACATCCTCGAAGGTGACGCGTCCGGTCTTCTCGGTCAGCAGCCGTGCGCGGGACTTGCCGAAGCCCATGGCTTTGCCGCCGCCGGCCTGCATCTGGCGCATGAAGAAGATCCAGATGCCGATCAGAAGCAGCATCGGGAACCACGAGATCAGAATGCCCCAGAAGGTTGGCGTCCCGTCATCGGCCGGCACCGCGGTGATCCGCACGCCACGTTCTTTAAGCTGTGGAACCAGGCTCGAATCCTCCGGCGCATACGTGCCGAAGCTCCGGCCGTCGCGGAAATGCCCGGTGATCTTTCTACCCTGGATGGTGACGTCCAGGATCTCCCCACGGTTGGCATCGTTGACGAACTCGGAATACGCCAGATTGTTTTCCGGCCCGCGGCTGGGCGACCCCTGAAACAGGTTGAACAGGGCAAACACCAGCAGCGCGACAACGATCCACAGTGCCAGATTGCGGCTAAAATTCACAAAAGGTTCCTTCCTGCATCGGCCGGTTCGACAACCGTACACGGCACGGCGGACGGCACCGTCCCACCGCTTCTCATCAGATAGTATGCGAAACCGGCGGCGCAAGGCAAAACCCTACGCCGGACAGGGAGTTTCGCGGAGAAAAAGCGATCTTTTTGAATAGACTGGGTGCCCCCTCCTCCCGACTCCGCCTGTATCCGAGATAAGGGACCTCGACAATTCCGGCCGAATCGCGCACGGCCGGCAAGGTCAGTCGGGCCGGATGGGGGATGGCGGACCGCCGTCGATCGGGCGCTGCATCAAGAACCTCGGCCCACCCCTCGCGACCGAGCGGAACCAGTATCGGATCACCGGCCATGGCGGTTCCGACGCCGGCCACGGCATCGCCCATCTCGATGTCGAACCGCTCGTCCCAGAAGATCCGTTCGCCGAGCCCCATCAAGACGGGCGCCGGCAAATGCCGGCTTTCCCGGCAGACGATGATGTCGGCCGCCCGGCACAGGCAACGACACCGGGCCAACGTCATCGACGACGGCCCGGCCCCGCCGGCCATCCACGACCACAACGCCTGGACCTTATCGCGGGCAGCCGGATAAGTGCCGCCACCCACCGTCAGGAGGACGCGGGACAGCGCGGCCCGCGCCGTCGATGTCGGCGCCGCCGCCAAAGCGGCCCGATCGAGCGTGGCATGGCCAGCCGGCGACAGGCCGCACGCGCGGGCCAACAGGACTGCAATTCGCTCCTCGCTTTCCGCGCGTCCGGCCGCGAACCTTTCGGCCAACCCCTGCAGCTGGGCCGCGCCGTATCCCACCTGCGCCAAGGCTGGCAGCCACTGGCGGACGCGAACGCGCGCGAAAGCCGGATTGAGGTTCGACGGGTCCTCGACCCACGCCTGCCTGCGCACCCGCAGGGTGGCCATCAGGCGCGCCCGTTCGACGGCAAGCAGCGGGCGCAGGATGCGCACCCCCGCCGTTTCGCTGACGGCACTCATGCCGGCCAGCCCGTACGGTCCGCTACCTCGCGTCAGGCGCATAAGGACCGTTTCCGCCTGGTCCTCCATCTCGTGGGCCAGTGCCAAGTGAAGGATGCCGGCCCGCCGGCACCAGCCGGTCAACAAATCGTAACGGGCAGCCCGCGCCTTGGCCTGGACCGCCGAACGCGGCTTCATTCCTTCCCAGGCCAAGACCCGATGCTCGATACCGAGAGCGCCCATCCAGCCGCCGACCACAGCCGCTTCGGCCGTGGAGTCCGGCCGTAGCCGGTGATCCACCGTCAACGCAACGACGCGGCCGCCCTGAAGGCGTGCCCAGGCATCGGCCAAAAGGCAGAGCGCCATACTGTCGGGGCCACCGGACAGGGCAACGGCCACCCGGGCGTTGCGCTCGAACGGGCCGAGCGCCGCCATCAGCGTGCTGAATTCCGGGTCGGAAATGGGCTGGACCATCAATACACCGGGCGGGAGCCACCGCCGAGACCGGCGCCCCCCGCATCCGCCGGGTGGATATTACCTGCAGGCGTTCTTCTGGCGCTCCCGACTGACGACCTGTTGGATGGTGCTGGGCGCGCTTGGGAATTCCTTAGTCAGCTTGTCGAAGGCGGCGCAGGCTTCCCGCTTCTTGTCGAGGTTCGACAGCGACATGCCGAGCTTGAGCAGGGTGTCGGCCGCCTTCGTGCCCTTCGGTTCGCGCTGGTAGCCTTCGAGGAAGACCTCCGCCGCCCTGACGTAGTCGGCGCGCACATAAAAGCTTTCACCAAGCCAGTAGTTGGCATTGCCGGCCAAAGGATCCTTGGGGTGGGCATCGAGAAAGGCGCGCAACGCTGACTCCGCCTCGTCATAGCGGGCTTGGCGCAACAGCCCGAAGGCATGGTCATACTGCTCTTTCGGCGACCCCGCGGGCAGCGCCCCCACTCTGGCGGCGGCCGATTGTGCGGGCGCTTGCGACGCTCCGCCGGCGGGCGGCGCGGCGGCACTCTGGCCGGCCCGTTCGGCGTCCTGTCTGGGCAGCGTTCCCAGCACACCGGGCGGCGGCGCCAGGCCCGGCGCCGCGGAATCGGAGCGCGCCATCTGCCCCGGCGGTGGGGGCGTCACCGCGGATGTCCCGGCCTGGGGGCCTTCCGTCGCTGGGCGCGGCTGGGTGCCTGGCGCCTGCCCGCGCATTTCAGGTCCACCCCTTTCGAGTTGGCTCAAGCGGAAATCCATGTCGCCAATCAGTTTTTCGAGACGCTGGTTGATCTGGTCGATCTGGTGACCGGTTTCCTCGACCCGTCCGGTCACCGCACGCACCTCACTTTCCAGTGCGGTCAGGCGCACCTCCAGCCGAGCGATCCCGGGCTGGTCCGCCGCCCCGCCCATGCTCATGTCGGGCGACGACGCCAGACTGCCCGACAGCGGCGGCGGCGCCATGCCGCCCCGCGACATTTGGATGTTCATTGTCTGGATGTCGCGTTCGAGCCGCTGCAGGCGGTCCAGCAGCGGCTTCAAGTCGGTTTGCTGGGAATTCGCTGGAACGGCGGCCAGAAAAAGGGCCGACGCCAATGCCAGCCCCAGCAGACGGGCCGGTCTGATACCATGGTTGCTCGTCGAGCGGATGATGGATCTCATCATGCTATCCCCTGGGCCGGGCCCGCGGACCCGCTCCGTAACGACAGTTGCGCAACGCATCGGATCATGCCGGGAGTTTAGGGCAAAATTTGGGCGCCGCCCTTTACCGGACATCCCGGAAAGAGCCAGCGCCCAAAGACGTCATTCCTGCTGACGAAAACTCAGCTTCCGGCGGCACCGGAGGTGAGGGTCGTCACCGCACGACGGTTCTGCGACCAGGCCGCTTCGTCATGGCCGAGGGCCACCGGGCGTTCCTTGCCGTAGGAAATGATGTTGATCCGGGTCCGGGCGATGCCGAGAGCCGACAGGTAATCCTTCACCGAGTTGGCGCGACGCTCGCCGAGCGCCAAGTTGTACTCGCGCGTGCCGCGCTCGTCGGCATGACCTTCGACCGTGACGGCGACGCTCGGGTATTTCTGGAGCCAAGCCGCCTGCTTCTTCAAGGTCGCCTGGGCCTCAGGCGTCAGGTCAAACTTGTCGAAACCGAAGAATACGCGGTCACCAACGTTGACCACGAAATCTTCCTTCGAACCCTCCACTGGGCCCATCCGCTGCGGCGCGGTCTGCTGCGTGGCCGCCTGGGTAGAGCCCCCAGCCCCGCTCGCCGCAGCCGACTGCTCGGGAGCCGTCTCACAACCCGCGATCAACGCTACAGCGGCAACAACTGCCAAAACTTTAAAGCGCATCTAAACATCCCCTCTTTCGGAGTACTTGGCTGACGAAAACACACACGCGAACCGTGGAGACCATCGTCTCGACCTATTCGCGTGCCGGTGTCCTGCAAATAGAAGACAGACTTCGTGAACGCCACGAAGTCTCCTTGTCACATGGGACTATATGCCGGGGCCGTCATGGAATCAAGGGGGACCATGCCGGATCTGATGCATCAAGGGGCGTTACCATCTCGCGTTCGTTGTATCCTGTCAAGTCGATCGAATACAGGCGGGAGCGGGTATCCTTGCCATCCTTACCCGAGGGGACCTCGCGGAAATAGATAAGAACCCGGCCGTTGGGAGACCATGTCGGCCCCTCGACGAGGAAGCCTTCGGCAAGCAGGCGTTCCGCCCCCCCGCTCACGCCCATCACGCCGATGTAAAACCGGCCGTTGGCAATCTTGGTGAAGGCGATCAGGTCGCCGCGCGGCGACCACACCGGCGTGGCGTAGCGCCCAGCCCCGTAGCTGATCCGCTTGACGTTGCGGCCGTCGGCGTCCATGACGTAAAGCTGCTGCGCGCCGCCGCGGTCAGAATTGAAGACGATCTGTCGGCCGTCCGGCGAATAGTCGGGCGAAGTGTCGATGGCGGAATGGTTGGTCAGCCGCCGCGACACCCGGGTGCGCAGATCCATCTGATAGATGTCGGTGTTGCCATCCTGGGCCATGCTCATGATCACCGCCTTGCCGTCCGGCGAAAAACGGGGCGCGAAGGTCATGCCGGGGAACTCCCCCAGAATCTCCTGACGGCCGGTGTCCAGGTCGAAAATGTAGACCCGGGGTGATCTCTGGAAATAGGACAGGAAAGTGATTTCCCGCCGGTTCGGGGAGAAGCGCGGCGTCAGCACCAGCTCGTTACCCTTGGTCAGGAACTGATGGTTGGCGCCGTCCTGGTCCATGATGGCCAGCCGCTTGATCCGCCGGTCGGCCGGGCCGCTTTCCGAGATGTAGACGAGCTGCGTGTCGAAATATCCCGTCTCGCCGGTGATCCGCTCGTAAATGGCGTCCGCGATGATGTGAGCCACCCGCCGCCAGTTGGCCGTCGTGCTGGTATAGGCGCGCCCGACCATCTGTTGTTCGGCGACGACATCCCAAAGGCGGAACTCGATCTTGAGCCGTCCATCGTCGAGCACATCGGCCCGTCCGTGCATGAGGGCCTGGGCATTGATCACCCGCCAATCGCCGAAGCGGGGCAGGACGTTCAAGGCGGCCGCCGTCTGGATGAAGGCCCGTGAATCGAGAGGCCTGAACAGGCCGGAACGCTCGAGGTCGGCGGCCACCACCTGCGAGATGTCCCGTCCGAACTGCGTCGCCTGCGGTGTTCCCCCGACAAGATCGGTGATGGCGATGGGTAGCGGCTCAACCGTTCCCTGCGTGATGTCGATGCGAAGCTCGGCAGCGGCGTTCGCCACGCCGAGCAGGCACCATGCTGCAACCAGGGCCCATACCGCCTTTGCGATGGGATGTCGTCGATGAGGCGTCATGTTCAAAACATTTCCTTCGGATTGAAGTTCAACGTCATGTCTTTCCACTGGTCGTATTTCGCGGGCGGCAGCCGCAAGGGGCTGCACCGCGGATTGAGGACGGCCCGGAGCGCGCTTTCCGCTGCGGCGCGGAAATAGGGGTCGCTCTGCATGCGGGCATGATCGCGGATGCGGGCCTCGCGCACGGTACCGTCGGGATTCATCGTGGTGTGGATCTCGATGATCAAATCCTCGGCGTCCTTGGCGCCGGCCGGAAGGCTCCAGCAGCGGGCGATCTGCTGGCGCACCAGATCGATCTCGCTGATGCTCAGCGGCTGCGACGCGTCATAGGAGCGCGGCGGCGAGCGCAAGGCTTGGGCGATCTGATTCTCGAAGGTATCGCTGACCTCGGCCTTCCTGTCCGGTTCCTTGCGGGCGGGGTCGGGTTTTGCTTGCGGGGCTTGCCGCTTCAGATCCTCGACCGTCTTCAGGACCGAGGCGAAGGCGTCGGGCGTCTTGGGCTTGCGCTTCGGTTTGGCCTTGGCAAGCGGCTCGGGCGCCAACGCCTTGGGCTCGGGTTTGGGTTCCGGCTTCGGCTCCGGCTTGGGCTCGGGC
>JACZKS010000118.1 GCA_014859895.1 Rhodospirillales bacterium | reverse complement strand
CCCAAATCGAGGCCTGGATTCGCGACCCCTATGCCATCTTCGCCCGCCATATCCTGGGCCTGGCGCCGCTCGATGCGCTCGACGCCGACCCGGCGGCGGCCGATCGCGGCATCATCATCCACGGCGCCCTGGAGCGTTTCATCCGGGCCTTTCCCGGCGCGCTGCCAGCCGACGCCGAGGAACGGCTGGTCGCCATCGGCCGCGAGGTCTTCGCGGATCAGGCGGCGAGGCCCGGGGTGCGCGCCTTCTGGTGGCCGCGCTTCGAGCGCCTGGCCCGCTGGTTCGTCGATTTCGAGCGGCATCGCCGCGCCGCCGGCCACCGTGTGCTCGCCACCGAGACCAAGGGCGAGATGGACCTGGCGGCGCCAGGCGGCCCCTTCCGGTTGAGCGGCCGGGCCGACCGCCTGGACGTGACGCCTACCGGCGATCTGGCGATCATCGACTACAAGACCGGCCAGGCGCCGACTTGGCCGCAGGTCAAGTGTGGCCTGGTGCCCCAGCTTTCGCTCGAGGCGGCGATGGCGGCGGCCGGCGGCTTCGCAGGCGTCCCCGCCAAATCGGTGGCCGAGTTGATCTATCTCAGGCTTACCGGTGGCCGGCTGCCCGGCGAGGACCGGGTGCTGGCGGACGGCGTCGCCGGCATCGCCGAGGAGGCGATCTCGGGGCTGGCCCGCAAGGTGGCGCTCTTCGACAATCCCAAGACGCCCTACCTGTCGCGCCGCCGCCCGATGTTCGAGCGCGACGTCGGCGACTACGACCATCTGGCCCGGGTCAAGGAATGGCTGGCCGGCGGAGGCGGGGAATGACACCCGAAGCCCAGGCCGCCCTTGGCGCCCAGCTTGCCGCCGCCGATCCCAGCCGCTCGGTTTGGGTATCGGCCAACGCCGGCACCGGCAAGACCCGCGTCCTGATCGACCGCATCAGCCGGCTGCTGCTGGCCGGCACGCCGCCCGGGCGCATCCTCTGCCTGACCTTCACCAAGGCGGCCGCCGCCGAAATGGCCAATCGCCTGCGCGAACGGCTGGGTGCCTGGACGCTGATGGCAGACGCCGACCTAAACGACGACCTGCTGAAGCTCCTGGGGCGGGAGCCCGAGGAGGCGCAGACGGTCCGGGCGCGCCGATTGTTCGCCCAGGTACTGGACGCGCCCGGCGGCCTCAAGATCCGCACCATCCACGCCTTCTGCGAATCGCTGCTTGGCCAGTTCCCGCTGGAGGCGGCGGTGGCCCCGCATTTCCAGGTCATCGATGAGCGAACCAGCGCCGAGCTGCTGGCCGAGGCCCGCGCCGCCACCCTGATCGGTGCCTTCGACGGCCGTGATCCCACGCTGACCGCGGCGGTCCGCCATCTGGCCGAGCTGGCCGACGAGACCGGCATCGACGGCGTCATCCGCGAACTGGCGGCCCACCGGCGCAAGCTGCGCGACCTCATCGCTGCCCACGGCTCGGTTGCCGCCCTGGGTAAAGCCGTGCGGACCGTCCTTGGACTTGCCCCCAGCGATACCGCCGAGTCGCTGCTGGCCGCGGCCGCCGCCGATGGAGCTTTCGACGCGGCGTCCCTGTTGCGGGCCTGCCGCGCCCTCGACAAGGGGACGGCCGGCGATCAGGAAAGGGCCGCGACCATCCGCGCATGGATCGACGATCCGGCGGCGCGAGCGGCGGGCCTGACAGGCGCCTACGCCGAGGTGTTCCTGACCAAGGCGGGCGAGCCGCGGGCCGAAAAGGGCCTGACCACCAAGGGCGCGCGGGCCGCCGATCCCGAGGTGCTGCCCATCCTGCTGGCCGAGCAGCAGCGCATCTGCGCCCTTGCCGAGCGGCTGAAGGCGGTGGCAACGGCGGGCGCCACCGAGGCGCTGCTCACCTTCGCAGACACGCTGCTTGGTACCTACGACGCCCTCAAGGGCGGGCGAGCGCTCTTGGACTACGACGATCTCGTGCTCAAGGTGCGCGACCTGCTTCGCGCCGGCGGCCGGGCGGCGTGGGTCCACTACAAGCTGGACGGCGGGCTGGATCACATCCTGGTAGACGAGGCCCAGGACACCAGCCCCGAGCAATGGGATGTGGTGGCCGGTTTGGCCGACGAGTTCTTCGCCGGGGCCGGGGCGCGAGCCACGGCGCGAACGATCTTCGCGGTGGGCGACGAGAAGCAGTCGATCTACAGCTTCCAGGGGGCAGACCCCGCCGCCTTCGAGCGCATGCACCAGGCTTTCGCCGAGCGGGCCCGGGAGGCCGGCCAGCCGTGGCGGGCCGTCGAGATGCCGCTTTCCTTCCGCTCCACCTGGACCGTTCTTAACGCGGTAGATGCGGTGTTCACCGCCAGCGCCGCCGCCGACGGCGTCACTTTCCATGGGCGGCCGATCCGCCACCTTTCGAACCGCGACGGCCAGGCCGGCCTCGTCGAGATCTGGCCGACCGTCAAGCCGGAACCCGTCCCCGATACCGATCCGTGGGATGCGCCGCTCGACCAGCTGCCGGCCGCCAGCCCGCCGGTGCGTTTGGCCGAGCGCATCGCCGAGCGGATCGACGGCTGGCTCAAAACCAGCCAGGTGCTGGAATCGGAAGGCCGCCCGATCAGGCCCGGCGATGTCATGATCCTGGTGCGGCGCCGGGAACGTTTCGCGGAAGCAATGATCCGCTGCCTCAAGGAACGCGGCATTCCGGTTGCCGGCAGCGACCGCATGGTGCTGACCGAGCAGCTTGCGGTGATGGACCTGATGGCGCTCGGCCGCTTCCTGCTGCTGCCCGAGGACGACCTGACGCTGGCCGAAGTGCTCAAGGGCCCCTTGTTCGGCCTCGACGACGACGACCTCTTCGCCCTGGCATGGCGGCGCGATGGCAGCCTGTGGGAAGCGTTGAGGCGACGTGGAGACGAACGGCCGGCCTGGTGCGAGGCGCGCGGAAGGCTCCGGCACCTGCTGGAGCGGGCCGACTTCGTGCCGCCTTTCGAATTCTTTTCCGACGCGCTGGGGCCGGGCGGCGGACGGCGGCGCATCCTGGGCCGCCTCGGCGTCGACGCCGGCGATCCTCTGGACGAGTTCCTGGCCTTGACCCAGATGTACGAGCGCGATCACGTGCCGTCGTTGCAGGGCTTCCTCCACTGGCTGGAGGCCGGGAGGACCGAGATTAAGCGCGACCTCGAGCATGGGCGCGGCGAGGTCCGGGTGATGACGGTGCACGGCGCCAAGGGCCTGCAGGCCAACGTGGTGTTCCTGCCCGACACCTGCACCGTTCCCGATTCCCGGCTCGACGCCCGCGTGCTGTGGCACGAGGCCGAGCCGCCGGCCGCGCTGTGGCCGGCCTTCCGGGCCAACGAGGAAGCGACCTGCCGGACCTTGCGCGAGGGAGCCCGCCGGCGCCAGGCCCAGGAATACCGCCGGCTGTTCTACGTGGCGATGACGCGGGCCCGCGACCGGCTTTACGTCTGCGGCTGGGAGACCACGCGGGGCCGCGGCGAGGACTGCTGGTACGACCGCATCGTGGCGGCGCTGAAGGACAGGGCCGAGATCGTCGACGTCGGATTCGAGGAACCCGGCTGGCGGGTCAGCGACCCGCAGACGGCGGCC